>NZ_BADI01000293.1:0-7519 GCF_000333555.1 Herbaspirillum sp. B65
TTCTTCATTTTGCCAGTGCGTTCGCTGACGTGTTTGGACTTTCTGGGAAAAGCTTGATGGCCATGGATAGCTCCGTAGTCTGAGGTGAAATAATTGCGCCAGCGGGGCGCGCTTCCGCGCCCCACTCGGTCAATTAGATGTATCGCTCCCAGTTAGCGACCAACCATTGTTCGATATGGTCGCGACTACGAAGATGTCCGGGTACGTAGGAGAGCATTCTCCGCACCTTAGCCGCATAGGTTGGGCGACCATATCCATACTTCATCGCGAACTGATTCGCGAAATAGTCGACCTCCCATTTTTCGTGACGATTGAGCAGGGCGCGGTCGGGTTGACCGCGAAGGCTTAGATTGTCCATTTCAGGACCTTTCATAAAATGAACGGTCGAATTGGAGGACTGAAGCCCTGCTTTTTTGCGTTGACACGGCGGCCGTACGGTCGCACACTTCGGATTCCAGCCCAAAGGTGTCTTGCTCCGCAGGATTCCTTCCCTCCGGCGAGCGGGTCTCCCCGTTCGCCGGAGACCCACAGATCATCTACATCTAGTGCCAGAAGAGTTAAAATAACTACATCTAGTGCTTTATGTCTTTGATGTCTTCCAGCATATGTAGCTCTAGCTGAGAAAGCAATAGCAGTATCCTGTTATTTTCTTTCTAATTTTCTCAGAATTTTTCTTGACTTTTGTGAAGCCCAAGAGGGAAGCGCCCTTCAGCGAAAGAAAAATACGCATATAAATAAAAAATATTCAAATCGAATATTGTAACGGCGTTGCAAAAAAGCGACTCTTCAAAAGTTGCGTTTACTATTTGATGCGAAAAGGTAATGCCGAGCCAATCGCGTCCCCTCGTCCATTTGCCATTTAGCTTAAATTGCTTGGTACATACCAGATCTTCACTGCGAAATGAGAATGTCTTCACTCTTAAAGACAGGGCATTAAGACATCTGAATAGTAAATTTCATATTCCCGACACAAGTCTGCAAGTCACAATCGCACCACATTTTTTCGAAATTTTAAAGAGTTTCACAGGGGGGGAACCATGGCAATGGAGGACCTATTTGCCCAAATAAGTTCAAGTGCAGTGGTTGTAGGGGACGGCCTTCATACGAAGGTGCGCTATCACCTTAATGGACGAGATATTTTTCATGTCGAACTGGAAGGTCATCTAGCTAAACGCTATTCAGGTCTATCAATGATCGAAAAGGATCTCGCCAAGGCAATGCGTTGGGCGGTGAGGGCCACAGAGATCAATGCTCAAATTGAGGCAGAGGGACAGCTGGCAAATAATCCAGAAACTATCGATACCGATCCCTATCTCTACTTTGGTCATAGGGATAGCCCGGCATCGGACGACCGGCAAGCCTTTTTTGTTGCGGCTCTAACCTTCTACGGAAAGGCGTTCGGTGACGCCCCAGTTCGAGGAACAAGGATGGAGGTGAACTGGCTTGATATCGAGTTCCGGGAAATTCATAAGAGGTTTATTTCGTTACGAAATTTCCTGGCTGCACATGCTGGAGACAAGGAACGCGGAATACCAATGGTCATTCTGGTGCCGGACGAGGAAAATGGAATGACATTGCCTTTGTTAAATGTTAGGAGAAATCAGATATCCTATGCGGTTGATGAGAACGTTACTCCTCTCGAACATTTAATAGAGCACGCGCATTCTAAAGTCGTAGGCAAGATTGCCGAGATGACAGAACAATTGCTTGAACATCTGATTAACGTGGTGGGTTGGCCAGAAATAATTGCCTCAGCACAGGCGAATAAGCCGTTAAATCTTGATTTATTTATGGCTAAAGGGGCGAGACCATAAATTGCCGTTTTATTTGATTCTAAACGGTAGATAACGGACAAATCCCGCCCCCGCAACCAGGTTTAGAGACATGCCGCTAGAAGCTAGTAATAGTTTCTCAGCGGCATTGTTGTATTCAGCGTAGATATTCTCGCCCTCGGCGACGACATTGATCTTCCCATAAAGCTCGGCCACCAAAATGCGCGCCTGCTGCACGTCAGCGGCCAAGGCGCTTTCCAGGTTGGCCAGCGTCTTCCCAATCCTTTCCCCGATTTCTGCTGCAGACGGCCCGTCACTGCCGGCCTTTGGCTTGCTCGCCGCCAGTTGGCCACGCTCGGCCTCGGCCGCTCGCAGCCGATCCGCCAGAGCCTGAGAGGTACCAATGCTGGCAATGGCATCTACCAAGCGCTGAATTTCCCCATCCAGTTCCTTGCGCCGTCTGGCCGCTGTTACGCCACCGGTCATACTGCTGCGCTGGTGCTCTGCCAGGATGGCTTGCACCTGCCGTCGCAACTGTTCCTGTGCGGCAGGGGAGAGCAGCTCATCGCGCAAGGTCTCCAGCAGGTTCTTGTCGGCGGTCTCTCGCTTGAAGTGAATGCCTTTGCAAACCGTTGGCCCGCGATCCTTTCTATTAGCGCAGCCATACAACCGGGAGTTGATCGCTATGATGGCACCCCGACAATACGGGCAGGCCATCAGGCCGCCAAACAAGGTCCGTACCGGCGCCCCCTGTTTGCGGCCAGGCAGCCGGCCATCGATCCGCTTGCGCACGGTCTGCCACAGATCTTCATCGACGATGCGCAGCTCAGGCACCTGAATTTCTCGCCAATCCTCACGCGGTCGGTCCACTCGTTGTCGCTTGCCGGTGTCTGGATCTTTCACCCACTGCGAGCGGTTCCAGATATACAGACCCTGATACAGGCAGTTGTTGAGAATGCCGCTGCCCTTGTTGGGCGAGCCGTAGATGGCCGATACCACCCAGGTGCTGGCGCGTGGGGAGGGGACTTTGCGGGCGTTGAGTTCATGGGCGATACGCTGCACGCTCCAGCCTTCGGCATAGCGCCCGAAGATCCAGCGTACCCAGCCGGCCTGAATATCGTTGACCTGATACTTGCTGCCGAGGTGGTCGCGCACGATGTCATAGCCATAGGACTTGCCGCCAGCGGCATAGCCGCGTTCGACCTGGCCGGCCTGACCACGGTGCGTCTTATTGCGCAGGTCATCGAGGAACATCTCGTTGATGAGCCCGCGCACGCCGCGCATGATCTTGCGGCCACCCATGCGACTGTCGTAGCTGTCGGCCACGCCGATGATGACGATGCCGCGATGCTCCAGGCGGCGCACCAGTTGCTCTTGCTCGACCTGGTCACGCGACAGACGGTCCAGGCCTTCCACGATCAACACATCGAAACGACCATTGAACGCATCCATGAGCAGCCGCGCGCCGCCAGCGCGGCGGGCTACCGGCGTGGAGCCGGATACCCCGTCATCACTGTAGCGCTGGGCCACGTCGAGATCTTCACGCTCTGCGCGCCTGGCGCAGATGGTGAATTGATCCTCGATGGAGGCCTCGCGCTGCTTGTCGGTGCTATAGCGTGCGTAGATCGCTGCTTTCATGGTGCTGAATATAGAGTGCTTTTTCGGTTTCATCATCGCCGGATAGTTCCGGCGCCTGCTGCAGAACTTCGTTTGCCACCTGCTCGGCCAGCATTCGTAGAAGCTGGCCCCAGGCGGTTGGATTTTTAATTGCGAGCATCCATTCTCCTCCTGTCGATAATGTTGGCGCTGTAGTCGCTCAGGCACAGACGTCTAGCTTCGCGGTTCGGAGTATTGCGGCGCAGGTCTCCGGCATCATCGCAAGTGAGGATGTCTGCCAACGGCACGCCGCGGAACAGCCCGGCGGGCTCGTTGTCGAGCTCGACCCAGGCGAATTGCTGACCGTTGCCCAGGTGCTGACGAATGACCGACACATAGCCGGCCAGCACGCCATCGTCGGGCGTGTTGAAGGTGATGCGGTCCAGGGACTGCGGGGGCTGCATCACGAAGTCACGCGGCTTGCTGCTGGTGGCGGCGATCACATCGAATTTCACGGGTGCATTCATTGTTTCTTCTCCTTGGTGGCCGTTACAGAGCACACGCCAAAGCGATCGACGGCGGCGGCGATCACGTCGCAGCTATGGGCTGCGATGGCGGTGTAGGAATGGCGTGCGCTGGCAGTGCGCACGACGACACGAAACGCGGTCATGGGGCGTTCCCTTTCGTTGGGTTGGGATTAATCGGAAGTTCGGTCACATCGAGCCGGCCGGCGCGCCAGTCGGCGACCTGGCGCGGCGTGCCGCAGCGTGGGGACTTGTCCGGCACAGGCACCACGCGTGGCCAGGGGCACGCCTTGATAGCATCCCAGGCCGCCAGTACGCGGCGCTGTTCATCGGGCGTCATGGTTGGCCCTGGCCATGTCGGCATGTCGTCCACCACCGGTCGAGGCCAGGGACATGCGCCCAGGGCGAGCCAGGCATGATCGATCTGGGCGGCCTGGTCGGGCTTGAACATGACCGGCGCTGGCGTGGTCTTCGGCTCGAAGGACACATCGGCCGCAAACTCAGGCGTGGCGGGCTGCGTACAGTTATTTACACGAGTCCAAGGGAACCCCAACCCCGCCGATGCGTGGGCGTCGTGCCCTTGAACGGGCGTCCATGTATGCCGAACGGATTTAAAAACCACCCCGGCCATTTGGCGGCACTGCACGCCATAGGGCATCACCCGCTCACACTCTTCATAGCGGCCTGTGACAGTCTTAGTTTCCTTGGCCAGCGTGACCATCAGCTCATCGCGCTTCACCAGGGCACCACCTTGAGCCCGCAGATAGCTGGCCCAGCACGCACGCTTTTCGCCCTCGATCTTCTGGACGGCATCCCAGGCAGCGGCCATGGCCGGCGGGGCCTGTTTGACCATGTCTGCCGGTACGCGACGCAGCTCGCGCCATACGCTCACCGGTGCGCCACCCCATTGCTGGAACTGACGAATACCCCAACGGGCCGCCCAGGCTTCCACGCGGGCCGATGGCGTCAGTTCGTAGTCGCCGGCCGTGTCGGTGGTGACCACATAGCCTTCCTTGGTCTTGTGGTCGGCCACGCCATCGATGTTCTTGGCCACGTATTTAGCGATGTAGCCAGCAGCGCTTCCCTTTGACCAGTCGATGCGCTTCACGTCGAGGCGACGCTTGAATGCACCCGGCTCGCCGCGATCCACGCGCCAGGCATAACGCTTCATGATGCGGATAGCACGGCTGGCCACGTCCTTGACGTGCGGTGTGGTGTAGCCCTGCAGAGCACGCACGAACACCAGCATGTGCCAGTGCGGGCAGCCATCGTGATGCGGTTCAGCGATGCGGAAACCGTACAGGCCGATACCGCGCCGTGCCAGCGCCGAGCGCGCCAGCGCAGTCATCTTGCCAAGGTACTTATTGGCCGTACGTGGGTCCGAGCCGTCATATTTGGGATTCGGCTTGCCTGTGTGCAGAGTGGCATGGAAGCGTGACGGGCAGGACCAGGTGAGAAATAGCCCCTGGTCGTTGCATTCCTTCGCGATCATCTCGAAGCCATTGATGCGCAGCATGAGTTCGCCGCGGCGAATGGTCTTATTGGCCGTGGTCTTCTCGGCCAGCTCAGCAATGCTGAATTCCTGGCCCGCCTCATTGCGCACAATGGTTGCTTCCAGCGCGGCGGCATTGCGCTTGTTCTGGGCCAGGCGCGACAGCACGGCGTCATTGCTGGCGTACGGCTCGCCGTGGTAGTGGACATAGCCCAGGCGGATATTGCCGCCCTCGAAGGCCCGGCCGACCACCTTGCGCAACTGCCGGCGCCACCAGCGAGGATCAACCACGCGGGCAATGATGGCGCGCAAGTCGTTATCGTCCACTTCCGGCACGTCAATACCGTAGTCGCTGCATTCCTGCTCGATGATGTCGCGGGCGTGGGTATCGGAGATTGCCTTCCACAGCATTTTCTTGACGTTGTCAGCGGCCTTTTCTGCCGTGGCGCAGATATCCGCATCGTCCTGAGAAAGATCGATGCCGGCCGGCACGTACTTTTCTGCGAAGTCACGGACGAACTCGACGGCCACCGGCTCGAAGATGCGGCGCCAGTGCCAGACCGACATCAGCTCTAGAGCCTCACTGACCACACGGCCACGCCACTTCAAGGGGATGCGCGCCAGCTCCCTGGCGAACTGCGGCGACTCCGTGAACGCCCTATGCTGGCGCCGAGTCTTCGCATCGACTTTCCTATACTGCATTGAGCGCTCTTTCATAGGTCGTAATTGCACGCAGCACGGCATGGCGCATGGCCAGGCGTTCGGCTCCGCTGAAGGAGTGAATGGGATATTCCCAGCGATCCGGCGAGAGTCCCGCCATTGCCAGGATGTGTCGGCGCACCGGCTTGGCTGTGGCTGCCCAGGAATAGGCGACGCCAATCTGATGATTGGGTCGCTTGCGCGTGCGCAGCAGCGTCATGGCTTTTTCCAATTCAGCCTTAGCTGCCTCATCGCCTGGTGGTGTCGGTGCCAGTGCCGCACGCTCGCGCAGCAGATCCGTGACGGGACGGAATGACGCATGGTCCTTGATTCGGGCGCCGCGCATGGTCAGCCTTTCACCAGGCCGAGGGCCGACAACAATGCTGGGGCGAGTAGCAGTAAAGCCGCTACGCAGTGGGCAAATACGGTTCGCATTACCATTCCCCCAGCAGACCGCCCAGGAGCTGAAGCCGCGATGCAAGACGCTTGCCGATGACGTTCCTCCCTTCCCAAATCACGTCCCATTGGAGGCCAGTGATAGAGCGGCGGTACAGCATTTTCTGTGCGCAAAGGTACGCGGCCAGATCATCGTTGAAATACTGCCTGATGACATCCTTTGCATTCAGATTCGCAGTGGTCATGATTTTTTAGGGTGAGCGAATCCCGCGCGCGCCAATTGGCGCACGGCAGGTTTTGATTTATCGGGAGTTGAGCGGCTGCTTAAGCGGTCGCGAGGTCTAACGTCATTTGGTTCTTCGCAGCCAGAAACGCGCGCGAAGAGATGGGAATGCGCACTTCCGGGTTCGGCATGGCCGACATCGACACGGTGCGCGAAACTTCAAGCGTGGCCACGAAGGTGTGTCCGCACTCGACGTTCTGGCACTGGTAGGTGATTTCCTTCATCATCAACGACATGGTACGGCTCTTAGCCGCTCTCACACGATGTTGGCAGTGTGGGCATGGAATGCTGATTACGCGCATGGCTTCTTCCCCTCAACGGCATAAAGCACTCTTGCCTTGCCGGTAACACGCTTTGCACCTTCACGAACCGCTGCGGAAAAAACGAACTCGGCGGCGTCTTCGATTGTCTCGAATCCCTCGCACGCCATCAGTATTTCCAATGCCTCAACGAGTGCAGGGCTTATCAGCGTCAGTTCGATATCAGGCATCTTGAGGCACTAAAAAGTGGCTCTTCAGCGCCTTGGTTTGCATGTTTTGATTGATTACTATGGGCACATCACGAGCAACAACGAACTCGACGGCCATATGCAGCATCATGTCGTGGGCCAAGGTCGCCAAGTTTTCGCCCTGCAGTTGGGCGAGCGACTTCATGAAAGCGTAGTTGTCGGCGTTGCAGCGGATCACGATTCGGTGATCGCGGATGTGGCGCGGATCGTCGTACATAGATTTCCCCTGGTCAGGCGGTGCGGATGAAT
>NZ_BADI01000292.1:0-1275 GCF_000333555.1 Herbaspirillum sp. B65
CCATGCGCCGTCTGCTGGCGCCGCTGGCCGCCATGCTGGACAGTGCCGGGATGCGCGCCGCAGATGCCAGGCCCGGTTGCGGCAAATGCGGGGCTTGCTCTTCGCTGTCTTCCTTCGAAAGGAAATGATGATGAGTGACGTGATCGAGAGCGCGACAGCACTGGTGCAGAAAACGCCAGCGCCGCTGGCGCCGGCCCAGGGCGTGCGCATCAAGCTGGCGCTGGAGCCCTGGGAGCGCGAATCCGCGCGCCGTTTGCGGCGTGACGTTTTCTGCACCGAGCAGGGCGTGTTCCAGGACGATGACGCCGATGCCATCGACGCCATCGCGATGCCCATCGTGGCGGTGATGGAGGGCGGCGATGGCAGCCGTACGGTGGTCGGCACCGTGCGCATCCATGAATCGGCGCCGGGTGTGTGGCATGGCTCGCGGCTGGCCGTGGCGCAACATGCGCGGCGCATCGGCGCGGTGGGCAGCGGCTTGATCAAGCTGGCCGTCTGCACGGCCCATGCCCATGGCTGCCACACCTTCCTGGCCCAGGTGCAGAGCCAGAATGCGCCGTTGTTCCAGCGTCTGCACTGGCATACCCTGTCCGAAATCAAGGTGCATGGCTTGCCTCATCATCTGATGCAGGCCGAGCTGGATTTCTACCCGCCCATCAGCGACGGCGAGCAGGGTTTCCTGGTGCAGCCACGCCAGGAGCCACAGCCATGAACGCCCGTGACCCGGCGCCCACGCTGGCGCAGATCGTCGAGCACTTGCGCAGCGCACGCGGCATCGCCCACAAGCGCGATATCGACGGGGTGATGCAGACGCTGGACATGGCGCTACCGATCCGGCACCAGGGCCATACGCTGGCCGTGGGCGACGATTGCGCGGCCATCCCCGATGGCGATGGCTACCTGCTCTTTGCCATCGAGGGCTTCATCAACGAATTCGTGGAGCAGCAGCCGTGGTTTGCCGGTTATTGCGGGGTGATGGTCAACGTCAGCGACATCTATGCCATGGGGGGCCGTCCGCTGGCCGTGGTGGATGCCCTGTGGAGCCGCAGCGGTGAGGCCGCACGGCCGGTGCTGGAAGGGCTGGCCGAGGCGGCGCGGGTATATGGCGTGCCGCTGGTGGGCGGTCACAGCAATGCCCGCAATGACCGCGAGCAATTGTCGGTGGCCATCATGGGCCGTGCCCAAGCGCTGTTGACCAGCTTCGATGCGCGCAATGGTGAACATCTGGTGGGCGGCATCGATCTGCGCGGGCGCTACAGAATCCTTATGCCTACT
>NZ_BADI01000291.1:0-3173 GCF_000333555.1 Herbaspirillum sp. B65
GATCGGGAATGAAAACAGGATCGGCGCATTTTTGGGGCAGTGGAGTAATGCCGGCGGTGATGCTAGGACGGACCACGCAGTTCAGCTCACAACACCGCCGGTCGCGCCAGTGGCGCNTCATTGAGCGCATCGCGGATCACTTCCAGCGCATGTTGGATGTCATGCCGGCTGGCAATGCCGCCGATGCATACCCTCACGGCCTGCTCGGGCGCGGCACTCACGGCAAAGGCGTCGCTGGCCACCACGCCGATGCCTGAGGATCGCATCTGCGCGGCAAAGCTGCTGGCCTGCCAGCCGCCGCGCAGCTTGATCCATAAATGAAACGCTTCCGGCTCCGAGGCATAGCTGTGCTCGGGCAGGATGCGGGCGGCGATCTTCTGGCGCGCCATCGATTCCTTGCGGATGTTGGCCAGCGCCAGGTCGGCCACGCCATCACGGATCCAGTGTGTGGCCAGGGTGGAGGTGATGGGCGAGGCCATCACGGTGGTGGCGCGCAGGGATGCCGTCAGGCGTGCCGCCGAGCTGGCGTCCGGCGCCACCAGGTAGGCGATGCGCAAGCCTGCTCCCACGCTCTTGGCCAGACCCGTGACGTAGAAGGTCAGCTCGCTGCCCAGGCTGGCGATGGCCGGGGGCGCGGTGCGCGGCAGGAAGCCGTAGGCATCATCCTCGATGATGGCCACTTCATAATGACGGGCGATTTCCACCAGGGCCTGGCGGCGCGAGAGCGAGGTGGTGCAGGTGGTCGGGTTGAGCAGGGTAGGGTTGCAGTACAGGGCCTTGGGCGCATACTGCGCGCAGGCGCCGGCAAAGGCCACGGCGTCGATGCCTTCATTGTCCATCGGCAAGCCGACCAGCTTGATGCCCAGTTGCCCGGCCAGAGCGCGCAGACCGGGATAGGTCACATCCTCGCAGCACAGCACGCCGCCCGGTCCTACCAGCATGGTGAGAATGGCCAGCAGCGCGCACTGTGCGCCGGGCGTAACCAGCAGCCGTTGCGGTTCCACCACCAGTCCACGCCGGCGCAGCCACAGTGCCCCGGCTTCGCGGTCTTCCGCTGAGCCGCCGAAATCCTGGTAGCGCATCAGGTCGCGCAGCTTGCCGTGGACCTTGTTCCAGCCCGCCTGCATCAGGGCCGCCAGTTCGCTCGATTCCGGTTCGGGCGGCATGTTCATCGACATATCGACGTTAGGCCGGCCTTCGGTCACACGCGGGATGCGCGGGCGGCGCTTGCCGCAGACGAATGTGCCGCGTCCCACCACCGAATCCACCAGGCCGCGTCGATGCGCTTCGGTATAGGCGCGTGCCACGGTGGTGAAGTCCAGCGCCAGCAGTTCGGCCAGCTTGCGCTGCGGGGGCAGGCGCTGTTCCGGTTGCAGTTGGCCGGTGGCGACATCCTCGGCAATCGCATTGGCAATGGCCAGGTAGAGCGGGCCGCTGCCTTTCTTCAATTTGGGAACCCACAGGGTGCTGTTCTTGGGCATGGTGCTTTCCTCGCTGGACTTGCCTGCACTCAACATTGACTGCATCGCGTTTCTTCATTGAATGCAATTTGCATTCCATCCAATGGCGCTCTGACAGGGCTGCCTCTGCACTGCCTTGCATCATGCTTCCGGGTTTGTCTGCACCAGCCTAAAACACGCCGCTGCATCAGGGTGCGCAAGGGTTTGCGCGATTGTATGGAGGGATTGAATGGATTGCTTCGCGGGTCGCAAAAAGCTGCCCATACAGTGCGTTTCTGCAAGCCGCGAGGGTGCTGGAGAGGTTCTCGGAAAACCGCGATTGTATGGATATTGATGCAGTCAATTGCAGCATTGACGGCGTCTTGCTGGCACATCTGATGCATTCAATGCCAGCGTCACGGCAAGGTCGCCGGACCACTTCCCCAAGTGCAGACCAACAGCAATCGAGAGGAGTATCACCATGCCCGCAGTCACTCAAGCCGCCCACGCCCCCGGCGATTTCCTGGTGGATTATGAAGAGAAGGTGTTCGAAGACGTCAAAGCCCAGCCGGGTGAAAAAGCACTGGTGACCTTCCATACCGTAGCCTTCGAAGGCTCGATCGGTTTCGTCAACCTGCTGCAGGCCACGCGCTTGAAGCGCAAGGGTTTCGAGACCTCCATCCTGCTCTATGGCCCGGGCGTGACCCTGGGCGTGCAGCGCGGTTTTCCGACACTGGGCGACGAAGCCTTCCCCGGCCACCAGAACTTCAACAAGCAGATCGTCAAGTTCATGGAAGAGGGCGGCAAGGTCTATGCCTGCCGCTTCGCCCTGCAGGCGCTGTACGGTCATGGCGAGCCTTCGCTGATCCCCGGCATCCGTCCCATCAATCCGCTGGACGTACTGGATCTGGTGTTGCTGCATCGTCGCGACAACGCCTTCATCCTCGACACCTGGACCCTGTAAGCGAAAGGGTGGCCCATGAGCATCAACAAGAGAACGGTACGGGCAGCAGCGGTGCAGATCGCGCCCGACCTCGACAGCGCAGACGGCACCGTGGCCAAGGTATGCGAGGCCATCGCACAGGCTGCCGCACAAGGAGCGGAACTGGTGGTGTTTCCCGAAACCTTCGTTCCCTACTATCCGTACTTCTCGTTCGTGCGGCCACCCTTCGCTGCGGGGCCGGAGCATCTACTGCTCTATGAACGCGCGGTGGAGCTGCCCGGCCCGGTCACCCAGGCTGTCTCTGCCGCGGCTCGGCAGTACGGCACGGTGGTCGTGCTGGGCGTCAATGAGCGCGACCATGGCACGCTCTACAACACGCAACTGGTGTTCGATGCCGATGGCGAGCTGGTATTGAAGCGCCGCAAGATCACGCCGACCTATCACGAACGCATGATCTGGGGCCAGGGCGATGCCAGTGGCCTGAAGGTGGTGCCTACCGCGGTGGGACGGCTGGGCGCGCTGGCCTGCTGGGAACACTACAACCCGCTGGCGCGCTACAGCCTCATGGCACAGCACGAGGAAATCCACTGCGCGCAATTCCCTGGTTCCATGGTGGGACAGATCTTTGCCGATCAGATGGAAGTCACTCTGCGTCACCATGCGCTGGAATCGGGCTGTTTCGTGGTCAATGCCACCGGCTGGCTCACCGATGCCCAGATCGCTGCCATCGAACCCGATCCAAGGCGCAAAGGCGCTGCGCGGCGGCTGCTGTACTGCATCGTCTCGCCGAG
>NZ_BADI01000290.1:0-818 GCF_000333555.1 Herbaspirillum sp. B65
GATTTCATCGCGCGAGGAGAGAAGGTCTTGCGCTGCTCGCCGATCTTCTGGAACAGCGCCTTTTCTTCCGGACGAGGGGCAAGGCCATGCGGACATGCTGTGGCGTGACCACCACAAGAACCGATCCTTGATTCGGTCGGTGGTAGTCATGTCCGGTTCTCCAAACGATTACTTGCGGGCGGCCAGCACTTCGGCCGGCTGCACGATGTTTTCCTGGGCCTTGTTGGACCAGTTGTTGCGCGTGTAGGTGATCACGGCGGCGATTTCGGTGTCGTTCAAGATGCCCTTCCAGGCCGGCATGGCGTTCTTGCCGTTGAGCACCAGGTGGATCTGGGTCGCCTTGGGGCCGTTGACCACGGCGCTGCCATCGAGCGCCGGGAAGGATCCCGGCACGCCCTTGCCATTGGCCTGGTGGCAGACCACGCAGTTGGCGACATAGACCTTCTCGCCACGCTGCTTCAACTCATCCACCGTCCAGACCTTGCTGGGATCATCGGCCTTGGCGGCCATTTCCTTCTTCTTGCCATCGACCCATTTCTTGTAGTCGTCTTCGCTGACCACGTTGACCACGATGGGCATGAAGGCGTGATCCTTGCCGCATAGTTCCACGCACTGACCGCGATAGGTACCGATCTTCTCGGCGCGGAACCAGGTATCGCGCACGAAGCCGGGAATGGCATCCTGCTTCACGCCGAAGGCCGGAATGGTCCANGAGTGGATCACGTCATTGGCGGTGGTGACCAGGCGCACCTTTCTGTTGNACGGCACCACACGGGGGTGTCGACCTCGATGAAGTAGTTGTCGTTTTTCTTCAGTGC
>NZ_BADI01000289.1:0-710 GCF_000333555.1 Herbaspirillum sp. B65
GCAGGCTTTGTCCCGGCTCCAGCTTGTGCTCGGCGATGTAGCGCACGATGTGGTCGGCGATCTGGTCCGAAATACGTACCTGCTGCAATTGCAGGAGCAGCTTGTTGAACTCATCGATCTCGGCCACGAACTGTACTGCGGTCTCGGGAGCGGTGTGCTTGATGGCGTTGCGCAGCACGTTTTCGATGGCGCGATAGAGCAGTTCGGGGTTGCCCTTGACCTGCACCCGGCAATCGATGTGACTCTCGACCCGCTTGCCCAGGGCTTCGGCTTCGAAGCTGGCATCGTTGGTCATGTCGGCCAGCATGGCCTGGATGGCGATGGGTTCCTCCATCGAGCCGGGGACATTGGCTTCCAGCCGTGAGAGGGTCAGCAATTCCCCCACCAGCTTGTCCATGCGCACGCTTTCGCGTTCGATGCGTTCCAGGGTCAGCTCCAGCTTGTCCTTGTCTTGGACCCGCGCCAGGCCGATGGCCATCTGCAGCCGCGCAATGGGCGAGCGCAATTCGTGCGAGACATCGTGCAGCAGCCGCCGCTGGCTTTCCATCAGGGTGCGCAGCTTGGCGGTCATGGCATCGAAGTCGCGGCCGAGGTCGGCCAGTTCATCGTTGCGCGCACTCATCACCGGTTCCAGCGCCAGGTCCAGGTTGCCGTTGGCGGCCTGGTGAAGGCATTCTTGAGATGCCGGATCGGGTGCGAGAAATACCACG
>NZ_BADI01000288.1:0-1345 GCF_000333555.1 Herbaspirillum sp. B65
CCGCGTGCAAATAGCTGCATCCCCTGACCTGCCGTGGCATGAAAGCGTGGCCCACTCATCAATTGCAGATGCTGTTGCGCGACCTGGTCGATGTTTTCGCCGGCATAGGTCAGCTGGGTCTTGGGTGTCACCGCCACCGAACCTGTGACTGCGCCAAAGGCTAGGATGGCGGGCGCGGCAGTGGCGGCGCTGTCCTGGTTGCCATTGGCGCTGCTTGCATCCCAGTTCTTGAAGGCGCCTGCCAGTGCGTTCTGGCCGGCGCCATCGGCGGCCTTGCCGCCATGCTGCCCTGCATAGTCGCCCAGGGACTTGAACAGTTCGGTGCATTGCCCCAGCAACTGGTTGAGTTCTTCGCGGTCCAGCATCTGCCCGGTGGCCTTGTTGCGCGCGTAGGTGGTCAGCAGGATGCCTTGCGCGGCCCGCAGCGCAGCGGCTGCGTCGGTGCGCAGTTCGGCGCCTTCTCCACGCGCCTGGCCGTGGCCGTCCGTGCGCGGTTGGGTCAGGTAACCCAGGTTCAGTTCGCTGGCCGCATGTTCGCTGGCCAACTGGCTGCTGATCTGGCCAGGGGTATCGTCAAAGCGCAATTGGTTGTAGCGGTTGGCCTTGATTTCCTTGGTCTTCATCCCCGACAGAAAGCGGTTGCCCGGTAATGCGCCGGTATGGCTGAAGGTGGCCGGCATGTTTGGTCCGTTGTGCAAGACGCCGGTGACGAACATCTTGTCCGGGTCGCCGTTGAGAAAATCGAGCGCCACTTCCATGCCCACCCGCGGCAAGGTGTCGTGTCCATAGCCATTGCCGGCCCAGCTGCTGCTCACGCGCACATAGGCGCTGTCGGCATCGGTTCCGCTGGCGCCGGCGCCTTGCGCGTGCGCGTGATCCTCGGGATTCAAGCCCTGGAGCTGGACCTTGATGCGACCGAGTTCATCGCAATGCACTTCTTCATTCTGCGGGCCGACCACCCAGGCCGTGATCGGATGTACACGCGGCAGATCGATGCGGGGATCATAGGCGGGCGTGAGTGCCACGCCGCGCCTGACGCAGCTAAAGCTGTTGTGGTAACGGGTGTCGCTAGTGGCCATTGGGTCGGCCACGCTGCTGGCGCCTGGCACGCTGCTGCTCCAACGACTGCTGTCGAACAGCCACTGCGCGCGCTCGTTGAGTTCCTTGGGCAGGTTGTTCTGGCCGCGATGATGCAAGCGCGTGATCATGAACTGTCGTTGTTCCACTGTCTGGTGGCTGATCTCGGGATGGCCGGTCAACTCGAACCAGCGGCCCACTGCCAGGTCACGCACGCCCCCTGCGCCCTCGACGCTGGCCGCCTGCAGTTCGTGCGATAGCATCCGTG
>NZ_BADI01000287.1:0-4809 GCF_000333555.1 Herbaspirillum sp. B65
TGTTTTTTTAAACGACACGCGCGTAGATATCCCTAGTTCAGTCAAGCGCTCGCTGGCGCTATTTGTATAGTCTTCCGGGTTCTGTGAAAGGTAAGTAGCGTGATTGTCTGCCTCTTTTCAATAGCTCGCCATATCTCTTCGTCAGTGTTTTCGCCGACAACGACGCCCATGCCTCGCACTTCCAGCACAAATTTCTTTCCAGTTTGAGCGAGCATTGCTTGGCTCTCAGAAAGATGGCTTTCCACCGCTGCTGGAGCGGCCTGTTCCTTCGAAGCTGGATCTGTGGTTCCATTCGGTGAACGATGCATCCAGGCCCAACTTCCAGCGTAGGCCATCACTGCAATGCCAAGCAAAGCCAATGCACTGTTACGAAGACTCTTTGCCATATTTGCCGTTACCTAGAATTTGCCAAATCAGTTGTTCTCTCATGCAGCCGGTGTCGATGCAGCATTGCGGTGTTTTTTCATTGTCAGTCAAACGGGCTTCTGCCAGCGTGATTCTTGGCCCAAGCAGCCTTGGTTGCTTCATCTGGCGGACTGACCATGATGATGGTAGCCATACCATTTGGACGACGGTTCACTGTGGCGCTGGCACCGCCTTGGTGGTAGCTGGCAATGAGTCCGAGTCCGATCTGTACCATGGGTGAGCTGGTGCCGGTGTCACCAATGCGCGCGCCGATGTCATAGCCTTCCTTGACTTCGTCCGGATGGGGTGCCGAGGCTCCCATCTGCATCAAGGCCTGGTTCAGCGGGATCACCCATTGCTTGTTGCCGGTGGTGTCGTAGAAGACGCGCTTGGGTTCGGTGGCTTCAGGCAGTCCGGCGATGGCGGCTTCCCAGCCTGCTTTCAGTGCTGCTGCTTGCAGTGCGGTCTTCAACGGTTGGCCCTTGTCATCGGTCAGCTTTACATCTACCGGGCGATGGAGATAGCCGAGCAGGGGAGCGCTGTCGTATTGCTTCAATTGCCAATCGGTCCAGCGCACAGGGATGTAAGGTGTTGGCTTAAAGTCCCCCGGGCCCTGGTTGCTGATGGTTTTCCATAGTTCTGGGAGTTGGGCTTGCCACCAGGTTGAGGACATCACGCCGCTTGCGGATGGGTTGCCTACTCCCGCTTCTTTTTCTTCCTTAATGAAGTGAGCATTAAAACTGCCGGGGCCATCATCATCACTATTACGCCAGAAGAAATTCCACAGCTTGACGATGTCGTATTCGGTGTCGTTCTTGTTGATCTTGGCGGTCTGCTTGACGATATAGGGACGGATCAATTTATCGACCCGATCTGATCGAGTCACCAGGAATGCCGCCACACTGTCGGGCATCGCTGGGATGACATGGCCTACCTCGGGGGTGTCCACGTTTCCAGGGGTGGCTACCAACGAGCGCATCATTGAACCGTCTCGGCTGAAGATCAGCGCTGCTGGCACATCGGGATGGGTATCGAAAAAGGAGAAGAGTTTTTCAATCATGGCCGCACCGTCATCGGTGTTGGCGTCTTCCTGCCATAGAAGCAGTGTTACCCCCAGCCCAGCCATTTGGCGCAGACCTGCCAAATCCGCCGCCGGGCGAGAGGTCCGTTTCGACTTTGGGGGATTCCATAGAATGACAGGCAGCGGCCACTGATCGACTGCATGGCGTGCGCCTTCCCTAAATGAAAGGCTTGTCGCTACACCTAGATCAGTTAGTCGTTGGCTCGCGCTATTAGTGTAATCCTCTGGATTCTGCGAGCGATAGCTGACGTGATTGCTAGCCTTTTCTTCAATTGCTTCCCAAATCTCTTCATCACTCTTTTTACCGACGGCGAGGCCCATTCCACGTACTTCCAGCACAAATTTCTGCTCGGTCTGGGCGAGCATTATCTGTCCACCAGTCAGAGCTGATTGTGTCACCGGAGGCGCGGCCTGATTCTGCGCAGTTGCCCCTGCGGCGCTATTCGAGGAGCGATGCATCCAAGCCCAACTTCCGCCATAAGTCAAGACAGCAATGCCGAGCACTATCAATACACCATTGCGAATACTACTTCCCATGTCCATCGTCTCCTGTCCTGTTGTTTGCCACTGATGGTAGCTCTCGTTCATGATGTAGCCGGTCCAGAGAAATACTCCGACCAGAAATGCGGCCGCATAAGGCCAGATGCGCGGTTTCATTGTCAATCGTCCCAGCTCCTGAAGTTCTTTATGTGCTGCTTGGGGTCGGCGTTCAACTGTGTTTTCCAATCTTCCAGTCGAGCAGCATTGGAGTTCAATTCGCTTGTCACTAAGGAGGGCATCTTCAATGAGACGAAGTGCTCTCCAGGAAATTTTCCGAGTTGATAATAATCCTTACAGGCCAGAATAAAATCTCTGTCCTCTTGCGACAGCCGATCAGTGAAGGCTTTGTTCTGAGTAATTTTCCCCAAAGCATTGGGATCCATTTTCCAATCCGCAATAAGCACGATGAGGTCACGCCAAACCGCATCATCCAGCGTTATTGCCTGTCCGATCGCTACATCCATTGCCGTGACCCAGCGATGATTCTCTGCGCTGTGCAATATACCCGAGTGATAGTTATTCTCTTCGTAAGCATCTTTGTCGCTGGCCATGCGTTTTCGTGCTTGCGCAGGTGTTTCTTCGCGTTCCACGATAAATAACGTCTTTCCCAACGCGGGGATGGGAGCTGGAAGCGCTTGCCTGATACGCCAATTGTGCGACTGTTCATCAAATGGTTTGTTTGCATTGAAAGCCGCTTTCGCTTTGTCCAAGTCATAAAACGGATTTACCGTGCGTTCTACGGTCTCCCATTTAAAGCTGGCGTACTGGTTTCCTAGCATGACGTTTTTCGTGACGTCATCCGGCGCAATCCTGCCCGCCTTATCGGGCTGTCCGGGCCTTGGGCCACCGGTCAAGCCTTCGACTTCCCCGCCATACAGATCGGGCTCGCACGGGGGCTTCAATTCTTCCCCGTTGATATGGCGCGTTTCCTTCCACTTGAAATCTTTTTGCAGCACCGTGCTGATGATGAAATTGGCAGGTCCTGTATCGGGTCCGGGGGATAAGCGTTCGTCCGGTTCGCGCACACGCACACGACCGGGCGGGGTTCCGACCAAGACTTTCTTGGACTTGCCATCGGCGGGATCAGGACGTTCCATGCGGGTCCACATTCGCTGGAAAAATCGCAACTGCTCCAGGCGCTTCATGGCCTCCATCGGCTTACCTTCTTTAGTCGCAGCCCCATCTTGGGGGACCACATCCGGAACGCCAAAGGTGCCGATACCACGAACATCTTTCAGTCCGACTACGGTATCTTCCGGGCAGAAGTACAAATAGACTTTTCCTCTATTGTCACGTTCATCAAAGGTGATCCATTTTTTTCCGCTCTTGTCCAGGCGCTGGCCTGTAGCCTCACTCCATTTCGCTCCCGTCCTGCCGCCACTGTTGCAGTGATCAATCAGTAGATCAGCCAACTGCGGAGTGTTATGCCGATGGGAGGTGACTTCATTGACGATATCGATAAGCGTCTTGAGTTTGGCGTGAGCGGTCTGCTGACAGCCTTTGGTCTTGTAAAGACTGTAGGGACTATCAACCATGATGATGCAATCAACGCAGCGCTGGCCTTTTTGTTTCAAGATGGCCTGGGCCAGCAAGGTCAGGATCGTTCCCTGGCTGTGCCCCATGATGGTGATCGTCTCATTCTCGGGCTGCATCCCATGCGCGTCGGCAAGTGCAGAGGGCTTGGTGGCTCGGATCGTGGTGATCAGGTGTGCCAGGCGCGTAGCGGCCAGAATGAAGTAGCGGCGCTCCGGCGCATCGGCGGCATAGACGGAAGGGCCGCCCAGGCTATTCTTGGTCACGCGGTTGGTAATCCAGTCAGGGCGAAATCCTTCTCCATACATGTCTGGAATATTATTGGTGGCATTGGCGAAGAAACCTCCGGCTTTACCAAAATGCTGATCAAGCCGGTTTCCATGGATATCCTGATATTGGCCGCGGATCGTCTGGAAGCCTCGACCATCGTCAACTCCGCCCTTGACTTCGTCGGTGTTGCTTTTGCCTTTCGAGTCGAAGCGTGCAATTTCATCGTTGCGTGCACGGTATCCCCAATAGAAGGGAACGAAGACACTTTTGGTGGTACCGGTGACTTCCTCGCGCCGGTATAGATAGGTATCGGGGTCAGCCAGAATATCTTTTTCCTGCTTATCCGCTTTGGGTTGGGCTTTCAGGCGCTGATATTCCGCACCATAACTCCCCGCCTTCAAATCCCCACGATCCAATCGTTCATTAAGCCCCTGACACAATCCTTCTTCAACGAACGAATAAACCGCCCCAGGATCATTGACTCCATGAATGAAAATGACAATGCCCGGCAGGTCTGCCGGTACTTCTACCGGTCGATTACTGCACCGGTTGGATTGGGAGACGGCTGCACCGCTGGCAGCGACATGATTACCATCGTTGGTATCGGCCATGATGATCCTTATTATTTTTTATAACGCAGGTTTCAGAATATCAATCTTGAGAATGCGCATGGCATCATCCTTGACCAGTTCGGTCAGCCCGTTCGCATCGCTCTTGCCCTCGATCACGCGACCATCGTCCAGCGTGATGCGGTAAGACTGATTGGCCGCAGCAGGGGCGGTGTCGGCAGACTCTCCCGGGTAATGCAGACGGAAACGCTGATCCGTGGGCGCATTGCTGAAACTGGTCTTGGTTGCTTGCTCCGTAGATGGCCCACCCCACTGATGGGACGCCGACAGCAGCTTGATGTCGCCCTTGGTCCCCATGGTCACGCCAGCTCCAATCTTGATGTAGCTGCCATCTTCAGCGACCAGGCGTAT
>NZ_BADI01000286.1:0-1003 GCF_000333555.1 Herbaspirillum sp. B65
CGGCCAACATCATCTTCCCGATGCTCCGTGGGAAAGATGATCGAAGGCGTGCAGCTCGGCATTCTATTCAACCAGGGCCAGGTCTGCTGCGCCGGCTCTCGCATCTTCGTGCACAAGAGCATCTACAACCGTTTCGTCGAACATGCCGGCAAGGCCTTCTCGCAGGTCAACGTCAACCTGCCCTGGCTGGCCAATACCCAGATGGGTCCGCTGGTCAATGCGCACCAATTGAAGACGGTGCTGGGTTATGTCGATATCGGCCGGACGGAAGGTGAAGTCCTGGTCGGCGGTCATCGCATCGGCCGCACTGAACTGCAGGACGGCAATTTCATGGAACCGACCCTGATCGCCACCACCAACAACTCGCGCGTGGCCAGAGAAGAGATCTTTGGCCCGGTGGGCGCCGTCATCGCCTTCGAGGATGAGGATGAAGTCATCGCCATGGCCAATGACAGCGAATTCGGCCTGGGCGGCGCAGTCTGGACCAAGACCCTCAATACCGCCCTGCGGGTGGCCTCGGGTGTGGAGACCGGTCGCATGTGGGTCAACACCTACAACCAGTTGCCCGCCCATGCCCCGTTTGGCGGCTACAAGAAATCCGGCATCGGCCGCGAAAACCACAAGATGATGCTGGAGCACTATTCCCAGTGCAAGAACATCTTCATCAGCATGGATGAGGCCAAACTGGGTCTCTACTAAGCAGCACGCATCACCCTCGCAAGAGCCGCCTGCCCCAGGCGCTCTTGCGCAAGTCTCACGAAGGAAATGAACATGGCGCTGACGGTTGGAATCCCCAAAGAGATATTTCCTGAAGAAAAAAGAGTGGCGGCTTCGCCCGAGATGGTCGCCAAATTGATCGCACTGGGTTTCCCGGTGCTGATGGAAAGCCAGGCAGGCGCGCTGGCAAATATGCCAGATGAAGCTTTCCGCGCAGCAGGCGCAAGCATCGCCGCTTCCCCGCAACAGGTCTGGCAAGCAGCCGACCTCATTTCAAAGTACGCGT
>NZ_BADI01000285.1:0-3124 GCF_000333555.1 Herbaspirillum sp. B65
GCCTGACCGCCGAAGGCTGTTCTTTCACTTTCCTGCGGCGGTGAATCGCTGCTCTTCCGCCTCAGCCCGGAGGCGCTCACGCTGCTGTCCCAACGTTGCACCTATGCGATGGATGCCTTCAATCTCTACCGCGCCCATGAAGCGCTGATCCATCTGACCGCACGTATCGTGGCGCTGGAAAACAAGTCACTGCCCCATATCCTCCTTGATCGCTGCCACTTCGAGGCCGATGCCGCCATCCACAGGGCGGCATCGCAGCGACTGCCCAGCCTGCCATCCTGACCTCCCGGCGTGACCCGCCCCGGGTCCGCCATTGCCTGCGTGTGGAACCGCTCCCCGGAAAACCACCACCCAGACCAGACGGGATTGACAGGCGCTGTAGCTCACCCTCTCATCCCGAACCACTTTGGGAGATCCTGACTTGCACGCAAAGCTTTCGCCGTTTTCTCTTTGGGGCTTGACACTGGAGGCCAAGGCCGCCCCTGGTCAAGCACCAATGCAGCAGACCTTCATCGTCAGACTGGGTGACGAAATGGGCTTACTCACCTTCGCCTCGGCGCTGGACGCAGAAATCTATTGCCAGCATCTGGCCGCGTGCGGCGTCACAGGCTGGCGCCGCGAGCGACTGGAACGAATCGACGTCACCAGCGCCCTGGCAACGATACCGCAGCAACAACAGCGACTCATGTTATCGCTGGGGTTCTATGCCTCCGATACCAACGATCTGCTCGCCGACGACAGCCAATCGCTCGTTACGCCCTTGCTGCCGGTGCAGTTCAACATGCGCCATCGCCAACACGGTCTGCATCAGTTGCGTATTGGTGCTGACATTCCTGCCTTTGTCCAACACTGGTGGGGAAGCATCGGTGGCGAGAATTATGGCCAGCAGATCGGTGCGCTGGAACGTTGCTCCGAAGCTGCCCTCACCCGATGTGCGGCCGACGCACTGCGCAAGATTCACATTACGGGCATCAGCCACTACCTGCATACCTGGACAGTGGCAGGCATGGCAGAGATCTATGCCCTGTACCGACCGGATTCAGGAGAATGGGGATTCCAACCGGTAAGCCACGAGGTAACACGACAGCTTCATTGACAGGCGCAAACAGTCGTTCGCGCTTGCGTGGGCGTCGGTATCGACGCAGCGGCCATCGTGCACATCAGGCAAATGTCGGTCATCGACATCCCATCACAATCAATAAAACATTAGAAACAAAAAAGCTAACCAATCTTTACATTTTGCTTTTGCGATAGGTCAATGTTGCAACCATAGGGAAGCCTAGTATTTCCTCACGCGAACAGACACGGCCCGTATCGGGCCGTCGTCGTTGTTTTGCACTATGGAGAACACTATGGCAATGGCAAATCAAACCTTTGGCTTCTACATGCCCAACGTATCGCTCATGGGTGTGGGTTGCGCCGAGGAAGTCGGCCCGCAAGCCAAGGCATTGGGAGCACGACGCGTGTTCCTGTGTACCGACGTCGGCATGGTCAAGCTCGGCATGGCGAACAAGATCAAGGCCATCCTCGAGAGCGCGGACTTGGCCGTCACCGTCTATGACGGTTCCGATCCGAATCCGACTGACAAGAACGTAGAGCTGGGGGTGCAGCTATACCGCGCCTCCGATTGCGATGCCATCGTCTCCCTCGGCGGCGGCAGCGCCCACGACTGTGCCAAGGGCATCGGCATGGTGGTCAGCAACGGCGGCAACATCCGTGACTACGAAGGGCTGAACAAGACCAGCAAGCCCATGCCACCCTTCCTGGCGATCAACACCACGGCGGGTACGGCCAGCGAGATGACCCGTTTTTGCATCATCACCAATACCGACACCCACGTGAAGATGGCCCTGGTGGACTGGCGCTGCACGCCCAACGTGGCCATCAACGATCCGCTGCTGATGAAGGACATGCCGGCCTCCCTCACGGCCGCCACTGGCATGGACGCCCTCACCCACGCCATCGAAGCCTACGTCTCCACGGCCGCCACGCCCATCACCGATGCGTGCGCCCTGCAGGCGATCCGCCTCATCTCGCAATGGTTGCGACCGGCCGTGGCCAATGCCCAGCAGATGAAGCCCGTGACAAGATGGCCTATGCCGAATACCTGGCCGGCATGGCATTCAATAACGCCTCGCTCGGCTACGTCCACGCCATGGCCCACCAGTTGGGGGGCTTCTACAACCTGCCCCATGGCGTGTGCAACGCCGTCCTGCTGCCCGAGGTGTGCAGCTTCAACCTCATCGCCTGCCCGCAACGCTACGCCGACATCGCCGAGGCCATGGGGGAAAAGATCGCCAACCTGTCGGTGATGGATGCCGCCGACAAGGCCATCAAGGCGATCCGGCAACTGGCCCGCGACGTCGCCATCCCGCCCAATCTGGCGGTACTGGGTGTCAAGGAGAGCGACTTCGAACTGATGGCCACCAATGCCAAGAAGGACGCCTGCCAGCTCACCAACCCGCGCACGGCGACGCTGGAGCAGGTGGTCGGTATCTTCCGCCAGGCCCATCAGGCTTGAATCCGTTTGTTTTCCGAAAGGTCATCATCATGAACCAATTGCATACCGACCATATCGACAAGCAGTACAAGCTGCTGATCAATGGCCAGTGGGTTCCCTCCCGTTCCGGCAATGAATTCACTTCCACCAACCCGGCCTCCGGCGAGTTGCTGGCGCACTGCGCCAATGCCGATCGTGAAGACGTCGATGCCGCCGTGCAGGCCGCCTGGTCGGCCTACAAGACCTGGAAGGACACCAGCCCGGCCGAACGCGCCGGCTTCCTCAATCGCATCGCCGATGCCATCGAGGCCAAGGCACAGCATTTCGCAATGGTCGAAACGCTGGACAACGGCAAGCCCATCCGCGAAACCCTGGCCGTGGACATTCCTTCGGGCATCGATCACTTCCGCTACTTCGCTGCCGCCATCCGTACCGATGAAGGCAGCGCCACTCGCCTGGACAAGAACACCCTGAGCCTGATCCTGCGCGAACCGATTGGCGTGGTCGGCCAGATCATCCCCTGGAACTTCCCCTTCCTGATGGCCGCCTGGAAGCTGGCCCCGGCGCTGGCTGCCGGCAACTGCGTGGTGATCAAGCCATCGTCCGATACCTCGTTGAGCCTGC
>NZ_BADI01000284.1:0-818 GCF_000333555.1 Herbaspirillum sp. B65
AGCCGACAAGCCCCAGGCCAAGCCAGCACAACCCATCAGGCGGCCTGTTCGGCGCTGGAGAAGTTGGCGGCCGACTCCATGTCCACCGCCACGATACGCGAGACCCCCTGTTCCTGCATGGTCACCCCGATCAGTTGCTGCGCCATTTCCATGGCGATCTTGTTGTGCGAGATGAAGAGGAACTGGGTGTGATCCGACATGCGCTTGACCATGTTGGCGAAGCGCTCGGTGTTGGCATCGTCCAGCGGCGCGTCCACCTCATCGAGCAAGCAGAACGGTGCCGGGTTCAGCTGGAACATGGAGAACACCAGGGCTGTTGCCGTGAGCGCCTTTTCCCCACCGGAGAGGAGGTGGATGGTGGCGTTCTTCTTGCCCGGTGGCTGTGCCATGACCTGCACCCCGGAATCCAGGATTTCGTCGCCGGTCATGATGAGCTTGGCCTGGCCACCGCCGAAGAGCACTGGGAACAGTTCCGAGAAGTGGTGATTCACCTTGTCGAAGGTGTCCTGCAGCAGGTCGCGGGTTTCCATGTCGATCTTGTGGATCGCATCCTGCAGCGTGGTGATGGCTTCGTTCAGGTCGGCGTGCTGGGCATCGAGGAAGTGCTTGCGCTCGGAAGCGGTGGCCAGTTCGTCCAGCGCGGCCAGGTTGACCGCGCCCAACGCCGCAATGGCGTTGGTCAGGCGGGTCACTTCGCCTTGCAGATAGGACGGGCGCATGTCGCTGGTGAGCTTCTCGGACAAGGCGGCTTCGTCGGCCTGGGTCTGGGCCAGCGCTTCGGAGAACTGTTCCCCTGGTCAGCGTGCCGCCTGCTCCTT
>NZ_BADI01000283.1:0-3967 GCF_000333555.1 Herbaspirillum sp. B65
GTCCATGATGATGGCACATGGCGCGGAACCGCGGAAGTCTCCGGAACCGCTAGAGTTGAGCTTTGATGCTTCATGAAAATAATTTATTGCATTGGCGTGCATGGGACAGCGAAGCGCATCATGGTAGCGGGCCGCAGCGGCTTTGACAAACCGTCTGGCCGCACCACCTCGTTGCACCCCGCTGGCACTGGCGCGTGGTCATCGCGCTGGGCGTGGCCTGGGTGCTCGATGGGCTGGAAGTCACGCTGGTGGGGTCGCTGGGTAGCGTACTGGAACGCTCGGACACCCTGGCGCTGGATGCGGCCCAGGTCGGCTGGAGCGGTTCGCTCTACATCGCCGGCACGGTACTGGGCGCCCTGCTGTTCGGACGGCTGACCGACCGCCTGGGACGCAAGCGGCTCTTCATGCTCACGCTCGCGCTGTACATGGCCGCCACCCTGGCCACTGCCTTTGCGCAGGATTTCCTGTGGCTGGCGGTGTGTCGCTTGGTCACCGGCTTGGGTATAGGCGGCGAGTACGCGGCCATCAATTCGGCCATCGATGAGCTGGTGCCGGCGCGCGTGCGCGGGCGGGTCAATCTCATCATCAATGCCAGCTTCTGGATCGGGGCCGCGCTGGGGGCGGGCTTGTCGCTGCTGCTGCTGGACCCGCAGGTGCTGGGGCCGGCGCTGGGCTGGCGCGCCTGCTTCCTGCTGGGCGCAGTGCTGGCGGTGGCCATTCTGCTGGTGCGCCGGCATGTGCCGGAAAGCCCGCGCTGGTTGCTCATGCATGGCCGTCATGCAGAAGCCGAGGCGGTGGTGCGCCATATCGAAGCCGAGGTCGCGGCCCAGCATGGCGCCTTGCCGGCTGCGCCCGACAGCGGCCATGCGCAGCCGGGCGGCGGCATGATGGCCTGGCGCGAAATCGCCCAGGTGCTGCTGCATCGCTATCGCCAGCGCAGCCTCATGGTGGCGCTGATGATGGTGGCCCAGGCCTTCGTCTATAACGCGATCTTCTTCACCTATTCGCTGGTGTTGACGCGTTTTTTCAACGTGCCGGATCATCGCGTGGCGCTCTACATTTTTCCCTTCGCGCTGGGCAATGTGCTGGGGCCGCTGCTGCTGGGGCAGTTGTTCGATACCATCGGCCGGCGCCGCATGATCGCCGCCACCTACCTGCTGGCGGGCGCCGGCCTGGCGGCCACTGCCTGGGCATTCAATGCCGGCTGGCTGGATGCCCGCACGTTGGCGCTGTGCTGGAGCGCGGTTTTCTTCGTGGCCTCGGCCGCGGCCAGTTCGGCCTATCTCACGGCCAGCGAGGTATTCCCGCTGCGCATGAGAGCCATGGCCATTTCCATCTTCTATGCCATCGGCACCGGTGTCGGCGGCTTCGTCGCACCGGTGCTGCTGGGTTGGCTCATTGCCAGCGGCGACCCTCATGCGGTGGCAGCCGGCTATGCGCTGGGCGCATGTCTGGCGCTGCTGGCCGGCGGCTGCGCCTGGCGCTGGGCGGTGGATGCCGAACGGCGCACGTTGGAAGACGTGGCGGAGTGGAAAAACTGACAGCCAACCGCAGACGTTCAGGTCAGGATCTTCTCGGCGATGCCCGCCCCCAGCGGTGCCAGCAGGGCCTGCAATTCCTCTTCGCCGAACTTGATGGTGCTGGCGTCATCGCGCCCCAACATGCCTTCGGCCAGGGCTGACTTGCGCGCCTGCAGTTCCAGCAGGCGTTCTTCGATGCTGCCTTCGATGACCAGCTTGTAGACGAACACCTGGCGCCGCTGGCCCAAGCGGTGGGCGCGGGCGATGGCTTGCTGTTCCACGGCCGGGTTCCACCAGGGATCGACCAGCACCACGGTATCGGCTGCGGTCAGGTTCAGACCCACGCCGCCCACCTTCAGGCTCACCAGCATCAGCGGTACGGCTTGCTCCTGGAACTGCGCGATCACAGCGCCGCGTGCGGCCGGGTCGATCTCGCCGGTGAGCATCAGGCAGGGCAATTGCAAGGCCGCCAGTTCGCTGGCGATCAGTTGCAACATGCTGGTGAATTGCGAGAACACCAGCACGCGCCGGCCTTCTTCCATCAACGTGGGCAGGGTGTCGCGCAGCCATTCGATCTTGGCGCGCTCCAGGCCCTTGGGCATACGGCCCTGCTTCAACAGGTAGGGGTCGCAGCAGACCTGGCGCAGCTTCAACAAGGCATCCATCACCGTGACTTGCGAACTGGCCAGGCCGCGTCGCTCCAGGGCCCGCCGCACCTGCTTGTCGGCGGCCATGCGCACGCTTTCGTAGAGTTCGCGCTGACGCCCCTGCAAGGGCAGGCGCTCCACCATCTCGATGCGCGCGGGTAACTCCTGCAGCACATCCTCTTTGCGTCGGCGCAGGATGAAGGGGCGCACGCGCTGGGCCAGCAGGCGAGCGCGCACGGTCTGGCCCTGCTGCTCGATGGGCTTGCGCCACAAGCGCGCAAAGCTGCGAGCGTCGCCCAGCAAACCCGGCATCAGGAAATGGAACTGGCTCCACAATTCGCCCAAGTGGTTTTCCACCGGGGTGCCGGTCATGCACAGGCGATGCCGCGCGTGCAGGCGGCGTGCTGCAGCGGCACTGCGGGCGCCGGCATTCTTGATGGTCTGCGCCTCATCGAGCACCAGCAGGTGAAAGTGCAGTGCCAGCAGCGCATCCAGGTCGCGCCATAGCAGGGTATAGGTGGTCAGCACCAGGTCGGCCTGGCCGGCGGCAATGGCGGGCAACTGCGCGGCGCGGTGTTCGCCATGCAGCACCTGCACGCGCAGGGCCGGGGCGATGCGGCGCGCTTCCTGCTGCCAGTTCAGCAGCAGCGAAGTCGGCACCACCACCAGCGCTGGCAAGTCGAGGCGACCGGCCTGCTGTTCGAGCAACAGGTGGGCCAGCACCTGGGCGGTCTTGCCCAGGCCCATGTCGTCGGCCAGGATGCCGGCCAGGCCGTGCTGGCGCAGGTACTGCAACCACGCCACGCCTTGTCGCTGGTAACCGCGCAAGTCCAGTCCCAGTCCGGCCGGTGGCGCTACCGGCTGCACGCTGCCGGCTGCGCGCAGGCGTTGCGCCAGTTGCAGCAGGCCGGCGGCGCCACTCAAGTGCCAGGGGGCCCCGCCTTCGATACCCTGCAAGGCGTGCTGCAGGCTCTCCAGGCGATGGGCATCCCAGGGCGAAAGCGCTAGCGGGCCCTCCTTGCGCTTGAGGTCCACCAACAGATCCAGTAGCGCCAGCACCACGGCTTTCAAGGGGCCGACCATGGCATCGATGCGCCGGCCACCGGGTGCGCGCAATGAAATCACCGCGTGCGGGTCCATGCGTTCGACCTGCTGGGCATCGCCCCAGCGCGGGTCGCGCCGCAGCAGGTCGGCCACCATCGGTGCCAGGTCCAGGTGCTGGCCATCGACCTCGATGCCCATCGAAAGCAGCCAGCGACCGCTGGGGTCCAGTCCATCGAAGACCTCGCTGGAAAAGGCGCGCGGCTGCAGCGGTGCGGCCACTTCGCGCGCCATGACTTCACCAGTGTCATCACTGACGATGAACCGCCAGGCGCTGACCGGCACACTCTCGTGGGCAAAGCCGGGACGCACGCGTAAGGTCCAGCCCAGTTGCTGCAGGCGCGGCGCCTGGTCGGCCCAGAAGTCACCGAAGGATGCTTCCAGCATCAAACTCCAGAGCGGACCGGCATCGTGCAGGGGATTGTGGGCGCGCCATTGCAGGGCATCTTCGCGCAGCGGCAACAGGCCCATCTCGCGGATGGTGTCCAGTGCCAGGGCTTCGGCGTCGGGATCGCGGCGGATGTGGGCGGGGGTGTAGCTGGTCTCCTGCTCGGCCTGGCTGGTCGGGGCCGGCGTGCTCCAGCGCTGCGCGCCCTCGCCATAGACCCAGTCGATCTGCGCCACCGTGACCATGCCGCCACGCGGTCCGAACAGGCCGTGCGCGCGCATTCCCAACAGGCCCTCGCCGCGGGTGAGCGT
>NZ_BADI01000282.1:0-30866 GCF_000333555.1 Herbaspirillum sp. B65
AGCGCACCACCAGGATGGTCAGCAACAGGATGGCGGCCAGCGACAAGCCCTGCAGCACCAGCCGGTCCAGCCACAGCGGATTGTCGCTGTCGAGGAAATAGGGATTGGGCATGAGCGCGGCCAGGTAGATCCAGCGCCCGCTTTCCACCTGCATCTGGATCACCAGGACCGGGGCCGAGTTGGGCTTGGTCAGCAGGATGTGCTGCACCCAGTTGTCGGGCAGGTCGTTGACGGTCAAGCCATCGCTGGCCACCGGCAAGCCATCGGGCCAGGCGAAGGCCAGCCGTGCTTGCGGCAGGAAGGGCAGGTCTTCGCGCAGGGTCTGGGCGGTCACCTCCAGGGCCAGGTCCGCCAGGTGGCGCGGGCCGATGGACTGGACCGGCACGGCGCTGCTGTTGGCATTGATGAAGAAGCGGGTGCCGCCCATCTCGCGCAATTGCTGGATCATCAGCGGACGATAGTTGGGCGGCAGGCTGACGAAGTAGCGGATCGCCGAGGCCGCGCTATGGGCCAGGTGCTGGGCGGCGATGCGGGTCTCGGCCTCGGACTTGCTGCGCAATTGCGCGGCCCAGATCATGCCGCCGGCCACCTGGGTCACCAGCACGCCAAAGATCATCACCACCGACAGGCGCCCCAGCAGGGAATCCGGCAGCAGCCAGTCCAGCAGGGCGGCCAGGCGAGCGCGCTGGCTGGGCGCGCTGGCAGCGACAGTCTCGGCCGCCGGCAGCGGCGCCACGCTCTCAGGCGGCGGCACTGACGTCGGCCGAGAAGACATAGCCAACACCACGCACGGTCTTGATCAGGTGCGGCTGGCGACCACCGTCATTCAAGCGCAGGCGCAGCTTGCTGATCTGCACGTCCAGCGAGCGGTCCAGCGGGCCAGCGTCACGACCGCGGGTTTCTTCACATAGCACGTTGCGATCGAGCACGTCACCCGGATGTTCGACGAAATACTTCAGTAATTGGTAGTCCATGCCGGTCAGCGGGACGATCTGGCCGGCGCGGTCGGTCAAGGTACGCTCCACCGTATCGAGGCTGAAGCCGGCGAAGCGGTAGTAGCGCGGCGCCGCGCTGCTGTCGATGCCGATGCGGCGATGGATGGCCTTGATGCGCGCCAGCAGCTCGCGCGGGCTGTAGGGCTTGGCGATGTAGTCGTCGGCGCCCAGTTCCAGGCCCACCACGCGGTCGGTCTCATCCGAACTGGCGGTCAACATGATGACCGGCACATTGGACTTGCGCCGCACCGCCTTGCACAGGGCAAAGCCATCGGTATCGGGCAGCATCACATCCAGGATCACCAGCGAGAGCTCATCGGCAACGCGCTGGAATTCGCTGAGGAAGGCTGCGCCATCATGGGCCAGGCTGACCTCGTACTGGTTCTTTTCCAGGTAGGCCTTCAAGAGCGTGCGGGTCTTCTGGTCATCGTCGACGATCAATATCTTGCGCGTCATGGTGCTTCCATCTCCAATGTCTTAATCGTTGCGATTGCGCGCCACGGTGCGCGCAATCGCTGCAAGTCGTTTCTGCGCCTGTTCCTCGCTGATGCTGCGGTCGAGGAAGAAGCGCTGCACCTCGGCCACGATGGCGTCCTTGGTGGTGTCGTCGGTGGTCATGCGGTGTACCAGGCTGGGGGCCTGATAAGCCGGCCCCTTGCTGAAGGTGCGCCAGGAGTCGCGTGCGCAGCGGTCCATGTGAGGATCAGGCGCACGCAACACCGGGATCGAACCCTTGATCCTATTGTATTCGGACTGCACGGCCGGCGACATGGTCAGCCGCGCCAGGGTTTCCTGCATGGCCTGGTGCGCATGGTTGCCGGCGAACATGGCCAGGGTATCGGTATTGTAGAGGTGGAACTCAGCCGTGCCTGGCGCTGGCGCGCAACCGAACTGCTGGTCCACTTCCATGCCCCAGGCATTGAGTTCGCCCTTGGCCCAATCGCCCATGATGAGCATGGCCGCCTCGCCGCTGACCATGCTGCGCGCCATTTCGGTCCACGGCCGCTCGCGCAGCGGCTGCGGCATGGCCGCCGCGAGCGCCCGGAAGCGCTTGAGGATATGCAACATGCGCGCATCGAGGAAGGCGGCCGGGTTCATGTCCACGAACAGGCGCCGGTAATAGGCCGGGCCACTCTCGGCCAGCACCAGGTTCTCGAACAAGCCGGCCAGCTGCCAGGCTTCGGCGCTTTGCGCCAGCGGGATGATGCCAGTGCCTTGCAGCTTCTTGACGATATGCTCGAACTCATCCCAGGTGCGCGGCGGGCTCAAATGGTAGCGCTGGAAAATGGCGATGTTGTAGAACAGTGAATTGATACGGTGGATGCCCAGCGGTGCGGGCACCACGTGGCCATGGTTGTTGAGCAGCGACCAGACGGTGGGAAACATCAGCTTTTCCCAGTTGCCCTGGGCGGCCACGTTGTCCAGCGTCAGCAACAGGCCAAGGTCGGCCCATTCGGCGAAGACCACGCCATTCAATTGCGTCACTTCCGGCGCGCGGTTGGCCAGCACCATGCTCTTCAAGACCTTGGCCGCGCCCATGCCGGCGCCGCCCGGGATGGCCACGTCGCGCCACTGGATATTCTCTCGCGCCAACTGGTTGACCACCACGTTGATGGCCTGGCGCTCGCTGGCCGAGGTCCACCAATGCAGTACCTGCAGCGAAGCCACCGGGTTGGCCGGCGCGGCGGCCGGACCGGCTGCCGCTGCCGCGGGTGCAGCCGCGGGTGCAGACTGCGCCTGCGCCATCCCCAGACCCAGCCATAGCGTCCAGGCGAGCAGCCACCCGGCGACCAGCCCGCAGCGGGCCGGGCCGGTGCGTGCATTCGCGGGCCGTTTCGTTGTTGTCATGCGCTTGCCTGTCTCCAAACCGGAACAGACTATAGCCGGCTACCTGCCATTGCGCAATTTACGCCTGCGCCTGCCGCGCCTCATCGATGAAGGCGCGCAGGTAATCGATCTCGACATCGCTTTCGCGCGCGCCCAGGTAGATGTGCTTGGCAATGCCGTGCTTGCCCAGCCGCACCGGCACCACCGCCATCTGCTGCGCATATTCCAGCACCAGCCAGCGCGGCAGCGCGGCCACGCCGCGCCCGCTGGCCACCATCTGCAACATGATGTCGGTGGTCTCGATGGTCTTGTGACGGCGCGGCACGATGCCGGCCGGGGCCAGGAACTGGGTGTAGATGTCGAGCCGGTCCACCGGCACCGGATAGCTCACCAATACTTCATTGCTCAACTGCTTGGGCTTGACGTAATCCGCATCGGCCAGCCGGTGATCGGCCGCCACCACCAGCACCTGTTCGTAATCGAACACCGGCTCGAATACCAGGCCGGGCTTGTCCAGCGGATCGGGCGTGACCAGCAGGTCGATCTCATAGCCGAACAAGGCACCGATGCCGCCGAACTGGAATTTCTGCTTCACGTCCACATCCACGTCCGGCCAGGCCGCCAGGTAGGGCGAGACCACCTTGAGCAGCCATTGGTAACAGGGGTGACATTCCATGCCGATGCGCAGCGCGCCGCGCTCGCCCTGGGCGAACTGGCGCAGCCTTTCCTCGGCCAGGCTCAGTTGCGGCAAGACGCGATTGGCCACCGCCAGCAGGTATTGGCCGGCTTGCGTCAAGCGCAGGTGGCGGCCTTCGCGCAGCCAGATGTCGGTGCCCAGTTGCTGTTCCAGCTTCTTCATGCTGTGGCTCAAGGCCGACTGGGTCACGTGCAGCACGCCGGCTGCCGCAGTGAGCGAGCCCTGGCGCTTGACCTCCTGCACGATGGAAAGATGGATGCGGTCCAGCATACTATGAATGAAACTCATGGATGGTTGAGATATAACCATTTTACTTCATGCACCAGGAAACTTAGGATGCCTGCATCGACGACTTTTCCCGGAGCACTGCATGACCACCATCCACAATCTCGGCTTTCCCCGCATCGGCGCCCGGCGCGAACTGAAGTTCGCGCTGGAGTCCTACTGGAAGGGCGAGTCCTCGCTTGCCGCGCTGGAAGAGACGGGCGCTCAATTGCGGCGCCGCCATTGGCAGGACCAGGCCGCGCTGGACCTGGTGCCGGTAGGCGATTTTTCCTTCTATGACCAGGTGCTGGACATGAGCGTGACGCTGGGCAACCTGCCGGCGCGGGTGCAGGATTTCCACGGCCATGCGCTGGACAATTATTTCCGCGTGGCGCGTGGCCGCTCGGCGCCGCAGGCCCATGACAGTTGCTGCGCCGGTGTGGCGGCCGGCGAGATGACCAAGTGGTTCGATACCAACTACCACTACATCGTCCCCGAATTCCATGCCACCACCCGCTTTACGCTGGATGCCTCGCGCCTGCTGGCGCAAGTGCGCCAGGCGCAGGACCAGGGCGTGCAGGCCAAGCCGGTGATCATCGGCCCGGTCACCTACCTGGCGCTGGGCAAGGCCAAGGATGGTTCGGACAAGCTGGCCCTGCTGGAGCGGCTGCTACCGGTGTATTCGCAGTTGCTCGACACGCTGGCCGCAGCCGGGGTGCAATGGGTGCAGATCGACGAACCGATCCTGGTCACGGAACTGGATGCCGACTGGCAACACGCGCTCAATCACGCCTATCACCACCTCAAGGTATGCAAGGTCAAGCTGCTGCTGGCCACCTACTTCGGCCAGTTGCAGGAGAACGGCTACCTCGCCGCCAACCTGCCGGTGGCGGGCCTGCATGTGGATGCCATCCAGGGTCGCGAGGAGGTGGCCGGCCTCCTCAATATCCTGCCGCCGCACAAGGTGCTGTCCTTGGGTGTCATCAATGGCCGCAACATCTGGAAGACCGATCTCAGCACCCTGCTGGACTGGCTGGAACCGCTGGCCCAGCGCCTGGGCGAACGGCTGTGGATTGCGCCGTCCTGCTCGCTGCTGCACGTGCCGGTCGATCTGGCGCAGGAAGAAAAACTGGATCAGGACATCCAGTCCTGGCTGGCCTTCGCCGTGCAGAAGCTGGATGAATTGCAGCTCATCGGCCGCGCCCTGCGCGAAGGTCGCGCTGCCGTGCAGGAAGCCTTGCACGCCAATGCCGCAGCACTGGCGGCACGCCGCACCTCGCCGCGGGTGCACAACCCGGCCGTGCGCGCCGCACTGGCGCAGTTGACGCCCCAGCATGGGCAGCGCAACAGCCACTACCCGGAGCGCGCGTCCAAGCAGGCGGCGCTGCTGCAATTGCCGCTATACCCGACCACCACCATCGGCTCCTTCCCGCAGACCGCCGAGATCCGCCAGGCCCGCAGCCATTACAAGGCCGGTCAGCTGGATGAAGCAGCTTATCGCACCGTCATGCGGGCCGAGATCGAACGCAGCGTGCGCGAGCAGGAAGCGCTGGGCCTGGACGTGCTGGTGCATGGCGAAGCCGAACGCAACGACATGGTGGAATACTTCGGTGAGCAATTGCAGGGCTATGCCTTCAGCCAGTTCGGCTGGGTGCAATCCTATGGTTCGCGCTGCGTGAAGCCGCCCATCCTGTTTGGCGACATCAGCCGCCCGCAGGCCATGACGGTGGAGTGGATCACCCATGCACAGTCGCTCACGAGCAAACCCATGAAGGGCATGTTGACCGGCCCGGTGACGATCCTGAACTGGTCCTTCGTGCGCGACGACCAGCCGCGTGCCGACAGTTGCCGTCAACTGGCACTGGCCATCCGCCAGGAAGTGCTGGACCTGGAAGCAGCCGGCGTGCGCGTGATCCAGATCGATGAAGCGGCGCTGCGCGAAGGCCTGCCGCTGCGTCGCGCCCAGTGGCAACATTACCTGGACTGGGCGGTGCAGGCTTTCCGCATCACCGCCAATGGCGTAGCCGATACCACGCAGATCCACACCCACATGTGCTATTCGGAGTTCAACGACATCATCGCCTCGATTGCCGACATGGACGCCGACGTCATCACCATCGAGACTTCCCGCTCGGACATGGAGTTGCTCGATGCCTTCGACCACTTCAACTATCCCAACGAGATCGGCCCCGGCGTCTACGACATCCACTCGCCCAACATCCCCACCCAGGAACACATGGTGCAGTTGATGCAGAAGGCGGCCGAACGCATCGATGCGCGGCGCCTGTGGGTCAACCCGGACTGCGGCCTGAAGACGCGCCAGTGGGCTGAAGTGATTCCGGCCCTGCGCAACATGGTGGCCGCCGCGCAGACATTGCGTGCGGCCCATCATGAATTGGCGCAGGCGGCCTGAGGCGGAAATGGCGTGCGGAAAAAAACTAAGTTTTTCCTGATATAAACTTTTGCAAGGCAGACCCTTCACGGTCTGCCTTTTTTTATTCTTCCTTGCAAATCGCTGACAATGGTCTTTCAGCGAAGTCCCTTTTCTGGCGCGCATTTCCAGTCAGTTCTTTGTCAGTTTCCCGCGTTGCGCAATCTTTACATGATGCGTCTTTTTCGGGCCGAACCTTTCTGCACAACGGTGCTCGAAGACTAACACCGGGCAACACTCACAAAGAATCAGGCACGGTTACATCCCATCACAATTCACAGGTCAACTGGGCGACACGACCGCTCGTTAGCGGGGCTATCCCAACGCCGTTTCCATCATCCGTACCGGATCGAGGACAAGCATCATGACAACAAGAAACAAAACTTCCGCCATCATCGTCTCTGCCTCATTGCTGGGCGCCGTGCTAGCCCTGTCGGCCTGCCAGAAGCAGGATACGCCACCGCCCACCGCTGCTGCCGCACCGGCGGCGCCCACTACGCCACCCTACACGCCGCCCACGGCCCAGCAACTGTCGCAGATGGTGGCGCCCATCGCGCTATTCCCGGACAAGCTGGTGGCACAGGTGCTGGCCGGGGCCACCTATCCCGACCAGATCGTCGCGGCCAACCAGTGGCTGGGCCAGAACAACGCGCTCAAGGGTGACATCCTGCAGGCCGCCGAAGAAAAGGAACCGTGGGACGTCAGCGTCAAGTCGCTGACCATGTTCCCGGCCGTGCTGTCGCAGATGGCCAGCAACGAAGACTGGACGCGCTCGCTGGGTGACGCCTTCGTCAACGATCCCAACGACGTGATGAACGCCATCCAGGAACTGCGCCTGCGCGCGCAGCAAGCCGGCAACCTGAAGAGTTCCTCGCAACTGCGGGTATCGAGCACGGTGCGCAGCAGCGAATCGGTACGCGTGGAGAATGCGCCCGAGCCGCGCACGGTCTATGCCGGCGCCCCGGTGATCCCGCCGCCGCCGCAGACCATCGTGATCGAATCGAGCCAGCCCGATACCGTCTACGTGCCGACCTATAACCCGGCGGTGGTGTATGGTCCACCGGTGCCGGTCTATCCCGGTTACGTCTATCGCCCGCCCAGCCCGGTGGCCAATGAAGTAGTGGTGGGGGCCTTGAGCTTTGGCGTGGGCGTGTTCGTGGGTGAGGCCATCAGCCATCACAGCGACTGGGGCTGGGGCTGGCACGACTGGGGTATGCACTGGGGTGGCTCGGGTGGCGGCGACTGGCAACGGCCGGCGGTGGTGTACAAGAATGCCACCTATGTCTCGCACTCGACCACCATCGTCAATCGCGTGACCAACAACAATGTGACGATCAACAATACGCGGGTGGTGAACAACAACGTCAACAACGTGAACAATGTCAGCAACATCAATAACGTGAATAACGTCAACAACGTGCGCAACGTCGAGCAACGCAATATCACCAACTACAACCAGACCCGCATCGACAACCGCCATGAAACGGCCGCCCCCGCTGCGACGGCCATGACCATGCCGCACTTCACCGCCAGCGATGCGCGTGTGGGCGCCATGCCGGAGCGCCGCGAGCAGATGGGGCAGCAGAAGATGGAGCTGGCCAATGTCCATGCACAACCGGCTACACCATCGGCTGCACAGCACGAAGCCGCCCATGCCAATGATGCGCATCAACGCCAGGAGCTGGAACAGCAGGCCGAGCGTGAACGCTTGCAGGCCCAGCAGAACGAGCAGCAGCAAGCGCGACTGCAGGCTGAACAAAGGAAGTCCCAGGCCATGAAGCAGCAAGAGCAAGAAAATGCCCGCCTCCAGGCACAGCAGGCCGAGCGCCGCCAAGCGCAGACGGCGCGCGCCGAAAGACCCGAACCCCGTTCGGAAAACAAGCCCGAGCATGAACAGAAAGCGGCCATGGAAAAACATGAAGCCGCCGCGCATGAACATGAACATGAACATGAACATGCTACTGACAACCATGCCGCGCAAAAGCACGAAGCAGACAAGCACGAGGAAGAAGAACGCGGCAAGGAAAAGCGCGAAGCCGAGAAGCACGAGGGTTGAACTGACAGCCTCACGCCAACTGCATGAACCAATGAAGAAGGGCCGCCCTGAAGCGGCCCTTTTTCATGTTGCCCTCCTCAGCTACCGAAGCGATCCGGGTCGGTGCGCTGGTCCAGTGTCAATTGCAGGAAAGCCAGGTCCAGCCACTGGCCGAACTTGGTGCCGACCTGCGGCATGTGGCCGACCTGTAGGAAACCCAGTTTCTTGTGCAGGGCGATGGAGCCGACGTTGCTGGCATCGATGGCGGCCACCATCACATGCTTGCCCACCGCCCGTGCACGCGGGATCAATGCCTGCATCAGCGCTTGGCCCAGGCCCTGGCCGCGATGATCCTGGTGGACATAGACCGAGTGTTCCACCGAATGGCGGAAACCATCGAAGGGACGCCAGTCGCCGAAGCTGGCATAGCCCAGCACCTTCTCATCCTCGACGGCCACCAGCACCGGATAACCAAGCTGGCGCCGGGCAGCCAGCCAATCCAGGCGGTTCTGGTCGTTGACCAGGGTGTCGCTCCAGATGGCGGTGGTGTGGACCACGGCGTCGTTGAAGATCTGGGTGATGGCGGGGATGTCGGCGGGAGTGGCGTCGCGGATCTGCATGAGAGGACTTATCGGATATCAGGTTCAGGAAAGACTATCGACTAGGGCGCCAGTGTAGCCGAAGACGCCTGTGGATGAATTTGCCCATCCCCCTTCGTCTTAAGACATCTGACAACTAGAGGTGTTAAAATTCGCCCGCTCATCCATAGAGCAGCACTTCTTGCCGGATTTGTCCGAATGACAAGACCAGGGGAATGATAAGAAATGCCGGCCCGTGAGGCTGGACGCTTGATCGGAGACGAGTTGATCCACTCTGAGATTGCGACGCATGGCAGACTCCATCATCTCGACGGTAGCACCCGCGTACCTTGGCTCGGCCAGCGGCACGGGACAGCGCACGCCGGTCGTGGCGAGGGAGCAAGCCGGGCGACGCCTTCTCGCCCATGGCGCAGTTGCCCCGGCAGCTTGCGCGACTTGTTTTCCACCCACTCCACACTGCCTCCACCATGACCACCAAGTTCAGTCCCTCGCGGCGCGCCGTCCTGGCCGCCACTGCAGCGGCCGTGCCCATCGTCTCGCTGCCCTTGCTCAAGCAGGCGCGGGCCGATGGCCTGGAAGGCATCGAGCTGCAGCACTACAAGCCGGTGTTCTTCGACGATGCCCAATGGCGCTTCATCCTGGCCGCCTGTGACCGCCTGATCCCCGCCGAAGGGCGCGGGCCGGGCGCGCTGGAAACCAATGTGCCGGTCTTCATCGACCAGCAGTTGCATCACGGCCTGGGTAGCGATATCTACCAGCAAGGTCCGCACCCGGCGGACTTCCCTTCCACACTGGGCTTCCAGATTCCCTATGCGCCGCAGGACATCTATCGCATCGGCATCAAGCTCACCCAGGAAGTCAGCCAGCAACAACACGGCAAGCCCTTCGAGCAACTGGAAGCCAAGGACAAGGATGCCTTGCTGACAGCGCTGCAAAAGAATGGCGTCGATTTCGCCGCGCTGGGCGAGAAGGCCATGAAGCCTTCGCAATTCTTCGGCCAGCTGCTGGGCGATACCAAGAACGGCTACCTGGCCGATCCCATGTATGGCGGCAACAAGGATATGAAGGCCTGGGTCGCCATCGGCTTCCCCGGCGCACGTGCGGCCTATACCGAATGGGTGGACCAGCACAACGTGAAGTATCCGCTGGGGCCCGTGAGCCTGTCGGGCAAGCGCGCGTAATCGTGCGCGGCCCTCTGATGTTCACGCCTGCAACCTCTTACCGATTCCATCTCCATGCCTAATATCACCAACGACGACGTCGACGTCGTCATCGTCGGCCTCGGCTGGGCCGGCTCCATCATGGCCATCGAACTGGCCCAGGCCGGCCTGAAGGTACGCGCCCTGGAGCGCGGCCCGGACCGTCCGCCCGAAGATTTTGCCTATCCCAAGCCGGCCGACCAGTACGGCTACGCTACCCGCAACAAGGTCTTCGCCACGCCGCGCGATGCTGCCCTGACGGTGCGCTACAACACCGCGCAACAAGCGCTGCCCACGCGCAAGTGGGGCGCCTTTGCGCCCGGCACCGGCGTGGGCGGCTCGGGCCTGCACTGGACCGCGGTATTGATCCGTCCCACGCCCACCGACCTCAAGCTCAAGACCTACGCCGACCAGGCCTACAAGCACAGCAAGCTCGATCCCGAGATGCGCATCAAGGACTTCCCGTTCACCTGGAACGAGATCGAGCCACACTACGATTTCTTCGAAAAGGTGTGCGGCCAGTCGGGCAAGACCGGCAACCTGCGCGGCCAGATCCAGCCGGGCGGCGACCCCTTCGAAGGTCCGCGCTCGAACCCCTATCCGCTGCCGCCGCTGCATGACACCTACAACAGCAGCCTGTTCGCCGAGGTGGCGCGCAAGATGGGTTACCACCCCTTCCCCAATCCCTCGGCCAATGTCTCGCAGGCCTGGACCAATCCGTATGGCGCACAGATCGCACCCTGCAACTATTGCGGCTTCTGCAGCAAGTATCCCTGCCTGAACTATTCCAAGGCTTCGCCGCAGACCACCATCCTGGATGTGGTCAAGCGTATGCCCAACTTCGACTACAAGGTCAACGCCAACGTCATCCGCGTGGATCTGCACGCCGACAAGAAGACCGCGCGCGGCGTGACCTATATCGACGAGAACATGAAGGAAGTGTTCCAGCCGGCCAAGATCGTGATCCTCTCCAGCTTCCAGTTCGCCAATGTGCGACTGATGCTGCTCTCGGGCATCGGCAAACCCTATGACCCGATCAGCGAGACCGGCGTCATCGGCCGCAACTATGCCTTCCTCTCCAATGGCGGGGCCACGCTGTTCTTCAAGGACAAGCATTTCAATTCCTTTGCCACGGCCGGCGCCACCGGCGAAATGTTCAACGACATCTCGCCGGGCAACTTCGACGACGGCATCAAGCAGGGCTTCATCGGCGGCGCCAAGATCCACAGCTCGCAAGCCTCGGGTGCCCCGATCGGCACCGCCCTGCCACCGGGCACCCCGAGCTGGGGCCGCGGCTGGAAGGAAGGCATGATCGACTGGTACGACCATTCCATGAAGATCAGCATCACCACCACCTGCATGTCCTATCGCGGCCACTTCCTGGACCTGGACCCCAACTACAAGGATCCCTGGGGCCAGCCGCTGTTGCGCATGACCTTCGACTGGCGCCAGAACGAATTGAAGCTGCAACGCTACCTGCGCGACATCGTGCTGAAGATCTCCAAGGAGCTCAATCCCGACCACATGTCGGAAAGCTTCCTGGCCCTGGATTCGCACTGGGACATCACCAAGTACGTCTCCACCCACAACGTGGGCGGCGCCATCATGGGTGATTCGCCGCGTGACTCGGCCTTGAACAAGTACCTGCAATCCTGGGATGTGCACAACGTCTTCGTCCCTGGCGGCAATGCCTTCCCGCAGAACTTCCAGGCCAATCCGACCGACACCATCGGCGCCATCACGCTCATGGCGGCACAGGCCATCAAGACGCAGTATCTGAAGAACCCCGGCCCGCTGGTCCAGGTATAAGGGGGAGAGAACATGAAAAAACTGACTTCATTGTTTGCCACCCTGGCCTTGTCGCTAGGTGCGTTGTCCATGGCCCACGCGGCCGACCAGGACCTGGTGGCGCGCGGCCAATACCTGGCCCGTGCCGGCGACTGCATGGCCTGCCACAGCGCAGTCGGCAAGCCAGCCTATTCGGGCGGGCTGGCCATCGACAGCGGCCACGGCACCATCTATTCCACCAACATCACGCCGGACAAGGAACACGGCATCGGCAACTACAGCGAGGCCCAATTCGCCAATGCCGTACGCCGTGGCGTGCGCGCCGATGGCACCCAGCTCTATCCGGCCATGCCCTACCCCAGTTATGCCAAGGTGAGTGACGAGGACATCCATGCCCTCTACACCTACTTCATGCAAGGGGTCAAACCGGTGGCCAGCACGCCACCGGCCAGCGAGATGAGCTTCCCCTTCAATATCCGCTGGGGCATGAAGCTATGGAATGCGTTCTTCGCCAATGACAAGCCGTTCCAGGAGCAGGCGGGCTGGAATGACCAGATCAAGCGCGGCGCCTATCTGGTCGAAGGCCTGGGCCATTGCGGCAGTTGCCACACGCCGCGTGGCGTGGCCATGAACGAGAAGGCCAGCGACAGCAGCCAGGCGCAGTTTCTCTCGGGCGGTGATCTGAACGGCTGGGCCGTGCCTTCATTGCGCGGGATGCCGCACTGGAGCGCGCAGGACATCGTCGACTACCTGCAGACCGGTCGCAACAAGACCGCCTCGGTGGCCGGTGAAATGAGCCTGGTGGTGGAGCACAGCACCGCGCACCTGAAGTCCGATGATCTGCAGGCCATCGCCGCCTACCTGAAGACGCTCTCGCCGGTGGCCGCCAGCAGCAGTGGTCGCGTCACCCCGCAAGGGGCCGAGGCCACCGCCAAGAAGCTCACTGCGGCCAAGGATCTGAGCCTGGGCGAGCGGCTCTATCTGGACAACTGCGCGGCCTGCCACTTCGTCACGGGGCGGGGTGCACCGGGCATCTTCCCGGCCCTGGATGGCGCCACCGTGGTCAATGCCGACAACCCCAGCGCCTTGCTGCATGTGATCCTGGCCGGGGCGCGCACACCCTCCACCGAGAAGGCGCCGTCGATCCTGGTCATGCCGGGCTTCGCTCATCGTCTCTCGGACCAGGAAGCGGCTGAACTGGCCAGCTTCGTGCGCCAGGGCTGGGGCAACCACGCCGGTGCGGTCTCGGCCAGTGAAGTGAACCGGATGCGGGCGGGTATTGCCAAGCACGGTTCCTGATCCATTGCACTGATCGTGGTAACGCAAGGCTCGCATGGAAACATGCGGGCCTTTTTTACATCTGTAGGTCTTGAAAGGAAGCGCACGGCGATTGACCAGGATGGCCGATCACGCCACTATAGGGCCCAGGAATTCCTCTTGAAAGCACGCATGTTCCCCACCTACGGCGCCACCTATCGCGGCAAGCACATCAGCGTCTCCTGCACGCAGCAACGCCAGGGTGAGGTCATCTGCGCCGTTGCCATCGACGGCGAGCCGGCACCCGGACTGCGCGGCAATCCCTTCGGCTCGGCGGCCTCAGCACAGGTGGCCGGGGTCGGCTATGCGCGCGCGGTGATCGATACCCTGCTCGACAATGACGTGGCCGAGCATCACGGTTACTTCATCCGGGTCAGCAGCACCGAGCAGATCGACGGTACCTGGGTCGGCCATTACCAGCTGCATCGCAACGACAACCCGGTCGCCTTCCGGCGCGTGGCGTGTGAGGATTTTCGCGGCAATACCTCGGTGGAAGCTGAACAATACGCGATGGCCACGGCCTTTGTGGCAGTGGATGCCGATATCGCCACCGGCAAGCTCTGATCGCCAGAGCGCGCCTCAGGCGGCTTTCTTGCGACGGCTGGGAAGCTTGTCGTGCTGGGCCAGGATGGCCGACAGCAAGCCCGGGAAACGCTGCTCGATATCGGCGCTGCGCAAGGTATTGATGTGGGTGGTGCCATTGCTCTCGGTACGCACCAGGCCGGCTTCGCGCAAGACCTTGAAGTGGTGCGAGACGGTGGACTTGGGACGCCCGCCATCGAGCTCGCCACAGGTCGCGCATTCGACGCGCGCCAGGTGGCGCACGATCTCCAGGCGAATCGAATCGCTCAGTGCATAGAGCACGCGCTCCAGCACGAACTCGGCAATCTCGGGATGTTTGTAGGGACGCATCTGCAGGATGATACACCTTGGGTTATACTTGTTCCATAGTTCGAATATCTTCGAACCAACGAAGCAGACAATGCGCATCGGCATTGCCTGACAATTCTCTTTCATTGTTGACAGGAAAAAAATCCCTCATGTCCGCCCTCTTCACCCCTTTCAAGCTCAATGACCTGAACTTGCGCAACCGTATCGCCGTGCCGCCCATGTGCCAATACATGGCGGTGGATGGCAAGGTCAATGCATGGCATCTGTCGCACTATGCCAGCCTGGCCCGGGGCGGCGCCGGCCTGGTGATCGTGGAAGCCACGGCGGTGGCGCCGGAAGGTCGCATCACCCCGGCCTGCACCGGCATCTGGTCGGATGAACTGGCCCAAGCCTTCGTGCCGGTGGTGCAAGCCATCAAGGCGGCTGGCGCCGTGCCCGGCATCCAGATCGGCCATGCTGGTCGCAAGGCCAGCGCCAACCGTCCGTGGGAAGGCGATGATCACATTGCCGCCGATGATCCGCGCGGCTGGGAAACCCTCTCGCCCTCCGCGATTGCCTATGGCCGTGGCTTGCCCAAGGTTCCCAAGGCCATGAGCCTGGACGACATCGCCCGCGTGCGCCAGAACTTCGTGGATGCCGCCATCCGCGCCCGTGACGCCGGCTTCGAATGGCTGGAATTGCACTTCGCCCACGGCTACCTGGGCCAGAGCTTCTTCTCGGCGCATACCAACCAGCGCGACGACCTCTATGGCGGCAGCGTCGAAAACCGCGCCCGCTTCCTGCTCGAAACCCTGCGCGCCGTGCGCCAGGTATGGCCGCAGCACCTGGCGCTGACGGTGCGTTTCGGGGTGCTGGAATACGATGGCCGCGATGAACAGACCCTGCTGGAATCCATCGGCTTGGTGCGCCAGTTCAAGGACAGCGGCATGGACATGATCAGCGTGACCGTCGGCTTCACCATTGCCGAGGTACAGATCCCCTGGGGCCCGGCCTTCCTCGGCCCGATCGCCAAGCGGGTGCGCGACGAAGCCGGCGTACCGGTGTCCTCGGCCTGGGGCTTTGGCACGCCGGAACTGGCCGAGCGCGCCGTCAAGGAGGGCCAGCTCGACCTGGTGATGGTGGGTCGCTCGCACCTGGTCAATCCGCACTGGCCTTACCAGGCCGCCAAGGAACTGGGCGTAGAACGCCCTTCGTGGACGCTGCCGGCGCCGTATGCACACTGGCTGGAGCGCTATTGACGGGTTGCCGGTCGGCAAGGCCAGCGGTTCAGGAATTTCCTGAGCGGCGTGTGGGTTTTCTAGGGAAAATCACTAGAGCCAAATGTAATGAGCTCTCCTAAGATGAAGTCGTCTTGAGGAGATCACCATGTTCACCCCCTTCTTGCTGAATGTCGTTCTGTTGATGCTGTTGACCGTGGGATTGTCTTCGGTGGGCATCTACCTGTTGGCCGAAGCCCACTGGCGGCATCACCCGCTGGCCCGCGCCGCCAGCTTGCCGGAACAACCGCTGCCTTATTGATCCAGCAGGAATGTTGGTGTGATGGTGTTAGGCCCCCTGGTCGTTGATCCGGGGGCTTTTTTTGGTCGTTCAATAGAACAGCAAGGACAACAACGGCACACTGGCCAGCAACAAACAGCCCAGGAAGGCAGCAAGGAATAGCAGTTTTTTCTTTCGGGACACCATGGCAAGCCTGCAGAGGTAAAAGGGATGCAAGGCCGCAGTGTACCGCGCCCATTCGCTTTGCGACCATGCCCGCTCCATGTACAGTTCCGATCAGCCATCCCAACTGACTGTAGTGGCGACGCAAGTGGCACGGTACAAAGTCTGTAACTGTACCGGGACGGTGGCCTGGAACTGGCCGTACAATCATGATCCGATTGGCCATCCCCGCGGCCGCCCGTGCGGCAGCCCCAGCCTCATGTCCTCATCCAATATCGCCAAGTTGCTGTTGCTGGCCGCCATCTGGGGCACCAGCTTCATGCTCATGCGTATCGCTGCACCCATCTTCGGCCCCATGCTGACCACCTTCGGCCGCGCCGCGCTGGCCACGCTCGCGCTGCTGGCCTATGCCCGCGTGCGCGGGGTGCCACTGCACTGGCGCCGCAACTGGCTGCCCTACCTGGTCATCGGGGTGTTCAATACGGCCTTGCCCTTTGCCCTCTTTGCCTGGTCGGCACTGCACATTCCCTCGGCCTACATGGCCACCATGAATTCGCTGGCGCCGATCTTCACGGCCATGTTCGGCTTCCTGCTGATGGGCGAACGGCTCAGCCTGCTACGGACCGCGGCCTTCGTGCTGGGCCTGGTGGGCGTGGCGGTGCTGGTGGGCATCGGCCCGGCGCCGGCCGACGCGCTGGTCATCGCCGGGGTATTGGCCGCCATGGGTGCCGCGGTCAGCTATGGCTTTGCGGCCACCTTCACGCGGATGCGTGCCGGTGGCATCCCGCCCATCGCCATGGCCACCGGCAGCCAGTTCGCCGCCGCCCTGTGCCTGCTGCCGCTGGCAGCGCCCGCGGTGCCGCACGCGCTGCAAGCCGGGACGCTGCCGGCGCTGCTGTCCGTACTGGTGCTGGGGGTAGTCTGTACCGGGCTGGCATATGCACTATTCTTCCAACTGATTGCCGCCGAAGGGGCAACCAAGGCCATCACGGTGACTTTTCTGGTACCCATGACGGCCTCGCTGTGGGCCTGGCTGCTGCTGGATGAAGCGGTGACCCTGGGTACCGTGGCCGGCATTGCCATCGTGCTGGTAGCGACCGCCATCGCCTTGCGGGCCAAGCCGGCAGTAGCGCTCAAGGACAAGAAGGCGCTCGCCTGAGCGCATCAAGAAGTGCCGTGCTCGGCCTTGAGGTAGTTCCAGACGCGGTCGATATCGGGGTTGGCGCCATCCAGGCGGCGGTAGATGCGGATATCCATTTCATCGCACCACAAGCCCTGCGCCAGCGCCTCGCTGTCAGTGGGGGCGATGGCCAGCGTGAGCTTGCCTTCGGCGATCTCGCGCGCCACCGCGCTGGCCGGCAGCCAGGCGATGCCATGCCCTTCCACGGCCATGCTCTTCAAGCCCTCGGCCAGGTCGGTTTCGAAACGACGGAACAGGTGCACGCGACGCTGGCTGGAATGCAAGGCCTTTTCGACGATGCGCGAGAGCGAGGAATACGGCGAATAAGCGAGCAAGGGTTGCGGCTCATTGGGCGTGCCCGGCAGCACGTACTTGGGCAAGCCGCTGGGTAAGACCTTGACGTAGGGGCGCAGCGGCTCCTTGCCCAGCGAAAGGACCGCATAACGTTCGGTATCGAGCGCGATGCCCTGCTGGCGATGGTCATAGCACAGCAGCAGATCGCAGTTGCGCTCCACCAGGGCCATGACGGCGTCGTGGACGTTGCCGGCCATCACCGTGGTGGTGATGGTGCCGATCTTCTTTTCGATTTCCGAGAGCAGCTTGGGGAAGACCGTCAGCAACAGCGTGTGCGGCATGGCAAAGCGCAGCGACGATTGTGCCCCGGCCAACTGGCCGCGCAGCACCAGTCGGGCCTGCATGGACTGGTTCAGCATTTCCTTGGCAATCGGCACGAAGGATTCGCCGGCCGGCGTGAGCGTGCAGGGGTAGGAGGAGCGGTCGAACAGTTCCGCGCCCAGCCAGGTTTCCAGCGAACGGATGCGGCGTCCAAAGGCCGGTTGCGTGACATTGCGCAACTTGGCCGAGCGGCTGAAGTTCAGCGTTTCGACTACCGAGAGGAAGTCCTCCACCCATTTGATTTCCATGCTTGCCTACCCCGTTGGCCTGCCGCGCTGGTCAGGCGGCTTCTCTACGGCGTCGGCCACCTGGTTCTTGGCCGCGCCCATCCTTTGGAACGCCAACCACTATACCGATACGGCATAAGGGCAGGCGTTTCATGCCATTTTGGCATAGAGCGCCCCTCGATAGGTTGAGCAGGAGTTAAGCGGACCAGCGGTGCAGCGCTTCATCACAGCGGTGCCAGGGGGATCAATGCGGTGCTGTCAGGTTGAGGAAGCTGTCGAGGATATGGAAGTGATCGTCGAAGAACTGCTCTTCCATGGCCGCCAGCCGTTCGATGGGCATCCAGACCGCCTGGGCGGCATCGTCGGCAGCCTCGACATCGGGCAGGTGTTCCAGCCGCAGGTCGAAGTAATACGCGTGGGTGATGGTGCGGCCGCGCGCGCTGCGGTCGGGGTGATCGAAGATCTTGACGTCCACCAGCGCGTCTTCCAGCGTCACCTCCAGCACGGCCAGGTTGGTTTCTTCGGCCAGTTCGCGCAGCGCGGCCTGCATGAGCCGCTCGCGCTGGTCCAGGAAGCCGCCGGGAATGGCCCACAGGCCGCGTCCCGGAAAGCCCTTGCGCTGTACCAGCAGGACGTGGCCCGCGGCACGGATGACGGCGTCCACCGTGGTGAAGACCGGGGGATAGGGCGCGGCGGCCCAGGCGGTCTGGTATTTGCGCAACTGGCGATGTTCTTCCACCAGCGCGGCATAGTGCGGCAGCAGCGACCAGGCGTGCAGGTAGTGGCGCACGCTGGCCGGCAGCATGGGCGCCAGCACGTCCAGGCTGACCTCCAGATCCTCGGCTTCGAACCAGACGCGGCGGATGTCGGTGGCGTCCACTTCGCCGGCACGTTCCAGCGATTCCAGCTGCCATTGCGGGAAGTGGCGCAAGTAGTAGCTGGAGGCATCCTTGAAATGCCCCACCAGCAACACCCTGGCCTGGGGGCCAAGCTCGGCGCTGACCAGCCGCTGCACCTCGGCCGACCAGCGACGGTCGTCGTAGTAGTCACGGGTAGCGACGAAGCGCACGCGTTCGCGCTGGGCCGGCGCGAGCGCACCGGCAATCATGGCGGCGCGCTCCTGCCAGGTGAAAGGGTTCTTGGTATTGCGGGCGTGGAACGCCGAACCGAGCACGACGATGACGCTGGCCGCGCGTTCCAGCGCATGACGCAGCAAGTGCAGATGGCCGTGGTGGAAGGGCTGGAAGCGACCGATCACGACGGCGGCGTCGGCCTGGGAAAGGGGAGCGGATGCTGACATGGAAATTCCTTCTTCTGGTGCTGTTGAACGCGAATTGCGCCTGAGGCTGTCGCTGCCGGCGCTTCAATAACTGACCGCGATGGGAATTTGCCGTCCACTGCCAAAGGCGCGGGCGCGCACGCGGATCACCGGGGGCGACTGGCGGCGCTTGTATTCGTTGCGCGCCACCATGCGGCAGATGCGTTCGACCAGCGCCGCGCCCTCTGGGCTGGCCTGCAATTGCTCCACCGCCCGCGCCGCAGCCTGGGCCTCGTCGGCGGGTAGGCGCGTGCCTTCGAGGTGCCACTTGAGGATGTCGTCCAGCACCTCGTAAGGCGGCAGGCTGTCGGTATCGCGCTGGTCGGGTGCCAGTTCGGCCGATGGCGGCTTGTCGATGATGGCGCGCGGGATGATCTCGCGATCGGCGCTGGCATTGAGGTGCCGCGCCAGGGCATAGACCTCGGTCTTGTAGAGATCGCCGATCAGGCCCAGGCCGCCGTTGGTGTCGCCATACAGGGTGCAATAGCCCACCGAGATTTCGCTCTTGTTGCCAGTGGTCAGCAGCAGTGCTCCATAACCGTTGGAGTATTCCATCAGGATGGCGCCACGCACCCGCGCCTGCAGGTTTTCCAGCGGCAGGCCGCGCAAGGGGGCGCCGAAGGCGCGGGCGAAACCTTCTTCGAATTCGCGCACCAGCTCGGCGATGGGGTGGCGGAACAGGGTCACGCCCAGGGCGCGGCACAGCTCCTGCGAATCGCCCACCGAACCGGTACTGGAAAAGATCGACGGCATGGTCACCGCCACCACATTGTGCGCACCCAGCGCCTCGGCGGCCAGGGCGATGGTGAGTGCCGAATCGATGCCGCCGGAACTGCCGACCACCACCTTGCCGAAGCCGCAGCGGCGGGCATAGTCGCGCAGGCCGAGGATGATCTGACGGCGCTGGAATTCGGGCGTGGCCAGAGCCTGCTGTAGCGGCAGTGCATCGCTGCTGCCGTCACTGCGCAGGAATCGTCCCTCCTCGAAGGCCAGCACCTGGAAATCCTCGGCCAGGCGCGCCGCCTCGAAGGCCAGTCCCTGCGTGGGCGACATGGCGAAGGAGCCGCCGTCATAGACCAGTTGATCCTGGCCCCCCACCTGGTTGACGTAGAGCAGCGCCATCTGACGGCGCAGACAGGCCGCCTGGAACAGGGCATGGCGCTGGCTGCGCTTGCCGATGTCGGAAGGGCTGGCATTGATGGACACCACCAATTGCGCATCGGCCTCGGCCAGGCGCTGGAAGGGATTGATACGATAGCTGCGCAGCTCATCGTTCCAGCCATCCTCGCAGATCAGGAAGCCCACGCGCTGCCCCTTCAACGGCAGCACGCAAGCCACTTCAGGACCGGCCTCGAAGTGCCGGCCATCGTCGAAGACGCCATAGACCGGCAGCAACTGCTTGTGGTATTCGGCCACGATCTGGCCTTCGCGCAGGGCCAGCAGGGCATTGAAGAGCGGCTTGCCGGGACCGGCATTGCGGCGCGGCGCGCCGATGACGGCGGTCAAGCCGGGATAGTCGCGGGTGGCGGCGATGAGGCGCTGCAAGGCCTGCTCGGCCTGGCCCAGGAAGCGCGGTTCTTCCAGCAGGTCGCCCGGGTAATAACCGCAGATCGACAGTTCGGGAAAGACCAGCAGGTCGGCGCCGGCGCGCGCGGCGCGCTGCAGGGCCGCCAGGTGCAGCGCGAGGTTGCCGTCGAAATCACCGATGGTGGGATTGCATTGGGCGATGGCGATGCGAAGCATGAGGGATCCTTTCTTGCGTTCAGATAGCGCCGGGCGCCGGGGCGGCGATGCCGAACAATTGGCGCAGGTAGGCCAGGAAGGTTTCATCCTTGCACAGCGTCTTGCCCGGCGAATCGGACAGCTTGGCCACCGCCTGGCCATTGCAGGAAGACAGCTTCATGACGATGTTCAGCGGCGGAATGCCGGTGTCGTTGCTCAGGTTGGTGCCGATGCCAAAGCCGGTCATGGCGCGGTCGGAAAAGTGGCGATACAGCGCAATGGCCTGCGGCAGATCCAGTCCATCGGAAAACACCAGGCGCTTGGTATGGGCGTCCAGGCGCAGCTTGCGGTAGTGGGCCAGGGCCTTCTCGCCCCATTCGAAGGGGTCGCCCGAGTCATGCCGCAGGCCGTCGAAGAGCTTGGCGAAGTACAGGTCGAAGTCGGCCAGGAAGGCATCCATGCCGACCACGTCGGTCAGCGCCACGCCCAGGTCGCCGCGGTATTCCTGCACCCAATGTTCCAGCGCAGCCTTCTGGAAGTCGCGCAGGCGCACGCCGAAGGCCTGATAGGACTGCAGGTATTCGTGGGCCATGGTGCCGATGGGAACCAGATCGTACTGCATGGCCAGCCAGACATTGGAACTGCCCTTGAAATACTGCGGCACCTCGCGCGCCAGAGTCGAGACCACTTCTTCCTGCCAGGCGCCGGAATAGCGCCGACGCACGCCGAAGTCGAAGAACTCGAAAGGGTGCCGGCCCGCAGGCTGGCTGGCCAGTTCGTGCAGCAAGGCGAGCTTGTCCTGCAGGCGACGCCGGGCCTCCACCAGCGTGGCTGGTGTGCCCAGGCGCCGGAAGTAGAGTTCGTTGACGATGTAGAGCACGAAGATCTCGAAGCCCATCACATGCACCTGCGGCCCACGGGCGACGATGCACAATTGCTCGCCACGGGTCTGGACCTGGATGAACTTGCGCTGGAAACGGAACAGCGCCAGGAAGTCGATGAAGTCACTCTTCATGTAGCGCAGCCCGGCCAGATAGGCCAGTTCCTCGGGCTGGAAGCGCAGGCGGCAGAGATGATCCAGTTCGCGCTCCACCTCCTGCTGCAATTCGGCCAGCGGGAACTGCGGTTCATTGCGACAGACAAAGGTGTACTCGGCCTGGGCGCCGGGGTGGCTATGCAGCAGCGCCTGCCACATGGTGAACTTGTAGAGATCGGTTTCGAGCAGACTGCGGACGACGGGCGCCATGATGGGCACTCCTTGTTGTGGGTCGGTTCAGGATCGAATCGGAATCAGGAGGGTGTCAGACATTGGCTTGCAGCTCCTGCAACACCTGCTCCGAACTGGCCAGCCTCAAGCCGGCCTCGGACATGGCGGCCAGGAAGTCGCGGTATTGCGCTTCGAACCCGGCCACCGGGCTCATGCAGTCGGTCACCAGCACCAGCCGGGCGCGCCCGGCGGCATCCAGGTTGGCGGCGATATGCTCGGTGGTGGCCCGCACGCAGTGGCTGCCGGCTTCGCCGGTGATGTAGACGCAATCGGCCTGGGCCAGGGTGGCGATGAAGCCACGGTTGAGCTGGGTATCGGGATCGTCGGCGTCGGGCACTTCGGCCATGACGGCTGAATAGTGTTCGGTCCAGGGATTGCTGCCCTTGCCCAGCTTGGTGACGATACCCAGCGAATCGGCTTCCCAGCGGTTGTAGGCGGCCCGCACCTGGGCATGGACGGCGGCGCCCCAGCTGCCGATCTCGCAGTGCACCGGCCACACCATGAGGCGGTAGCGCCCGGCCGCTTCCAGCGCATCGAGGTAGGCCAGGGTGCGCGGCAGGGCCTGTGGGTCACGCGGCAGATAGAGGCCGGCGCGCACCTGGGCCGCCTCGATCTGGGTGAAGGGCGCGAGCGCTGCGCCATCGCCGCCCCGCCAGAAGGTGGGATGGGCGATGTCGAACCGGTGGTGGGCGTCGAGGGTAATGCTGATGGCCGACAAGCCGGCGCCGCCTTGCTCGATCAGGCGCGCCACGCGCAGCATGTCGGCATGACTGCCGGCCACCGGCAAGGCCGGTTGCAGCACGCCACCGGCCACCGGATCGACCGGCAGCCAGGACGCTGGCAGATCGCAGAAATCGTTTTGCGGATCGATGACGAGCAGGTGCAGGGAGCGCTTCATGGTATTCACCTTTGATGAATGCTGAGTCCAGCGGGTTACGGTGAAGCCAGTGTAGACCACTTAATTTACTTTTGCAACTAACAAAAACGTTCTTGATGCGGACCTAATACCTTCCTGATGGCAATTATTTAAAGAAATACAATAAATAGATTCACAATGACACTAAGTGCCATTAGACTTCCAGACTGGCAAACGGGGAACGTCGAGGAGGAAAATGGATCCGGTGATCTGCACGGTCGATGTGGCATTGCTCACGCTGGCAGCCGATGGGCTGGAGGTGGCGCTGCTCAAGCGCGAACATGCGCCCTTCAAGGGCGTGACCGCCCTGCCCGGCGGCTACATCCACACCCAGGCCGACGCCGACGCCCGCGATGCGGCGCGCCGCGTGCTGCTGGACAAGACCGGCATCGCCGCGCCTTACCTGGAACAATTGGCGACCTTTTCCGGTGCGGCGCGCGATCCGCGCGGCTGGTCGGTGTCGATTGCCTATTACGCGCTGGTGCCTGCGGCCACCATCGCCCAGGCCGAACGCAGCCAGGTGCGCCTCTACAGCGTGGACCGCTTGCCACCGCTGCCCTTTGATCACAGCACCATCATCGACACGGCGGTCTCGCGCCTGCGCAGCAAGAGCCAGTACTCCTCCCTGCCCTGCCATCTGCTGGGTGAAGCGTTCACCTTGCCGCAGTTGCAGCGGGTCTATGAAATTCTGCTGGGAGAAACCATCAACAAGGTCAGCTTCCGCCGCAAGATGAGCGAGATGGATATGCTGGACGCCGTCGATGGCCAGTTCGACAGCAGCGGCGCGCATCGACCGGCGCAACTGTATCGATTGAAATCGGCCTTTCGTGAACAGTTGCAGTTGCTGGAACGCGGGCTGTAGTACGGACAGCGCAAAGCGGCCCCGCGCAACGACAACGGCGCGCCATCTGCAAGAATGGCGCGCCGTTGTCGTTTCATGGCCCGGTTCTTCCGGGCCGACGCTCAGGCACAACAGTTGCCGTCGAGGTGGCCACTGCGCGCCTGGCGCAGCGCGGCCCGACGTTGGCGCACGCCTTGCGAGACGCGATAGACGGCGCGCTGGGTCAGCATCATGGACAGCGTGCTCAAGCTGAACTCGGCTGCAATGAGCAAACCGACCAGCGCGGCAAATTGCAGGTAGAGCCGTGGATAGACGGACAGGCTACGCGAGAACAGTTGCTGCAACATGATGCATTCCTCTTGGTGGTTTTACTTGCCCGGGTCGCTGACCCAGATCAGGCGCCAGCGTAGGTCGACGCGTCGGCGCGGCCAGCGGTCTGCACTGCGCTCTTGGCGGTGCCGTTGCTGATGACCGGGAACACCGAATCAGGCTGGTTGGCCAGGCCTTGTTGCTGGGCACGGGCCAGATCGGCCTTGACTTGCGCGCGGCTGACGTGGGACACGAAGGGTTGCTCGACCGGGTAGGTCGCTTCGGCAAAGGCGACGGAAGAAGCGGACAGGGCCAGGACGGCGGCGATGAGGGTCTTTGCGGACATGGTATTTCTCCTTGGTTGCAGTGGGTTCAGTTGGGTTGATTCCAGTTCAGTGATGCACCTGGGCCGGGATGTCGGTCGGCCAATGCCACTCTCTAGAACCGCATCGTTTCTTGCGTTGCGATGTCGTTCATCGATGGACTGAAGTCTACGCAAGCACGTGAGGGAGAAAAACCAGGCTGGAGAGAATTGAGTGTTCCTCGATCTGGAACAATCGTCAGGGACTATCAGGGCAATAGTAAAACCATGGCTCTGCCTGCTAACACAACACAGGCAGAGCCAGGCCGGCGATGAAGCCGGTCGGGCAGAACCAAAAACTAAGAGCTCAGAACTCTGAAGTCAGAACTCAGATATCAGAAGTGATGATCGTAACGGATCTGGATCTTGCTGTTCTCAGCCCGGTTGCGCACGGCAAATTCCTGGTAGACGTTGAAGAACAGCAGGTCGCGATCGGATAGCCGCATCATCGCCGCCGGTCCCAAGCCCACCACTCGTTCGCGGCGGCCACTGACGTCGGCGCCATTGACCTGGGTATCACTGATCTGCTGCAACCAGTAACCGGAGGCGCCCACCGTCCAGGTCGGATTGAGAACGTATTCGGCGGCGAAGTTGGCATGGACCGCCTGGCCGGCTTGGGTGGAGGTGACGTTGTTGCCGAAGGCGGCGCTGGGTGAGTTGTTGCGGGCGTTCCAGAGATAGTGCAGGCGCCAACTGAAACTCAGGTTCGGGCTGGCCCACAAGGTGCCGGCCCAGTACGGGTCGAACGACCAGAAATTGCTGCCCGGGTTGACGGTGGCATTGCGGTCATAGGCACCGGTGGGGAGGATGAATTGCATTTCGAAACGCTGCGCATAGAGCGGCCCTTGCTTGCCCATGATGGGATCGTACTGCACCGATACCCCGGCACTGATGTCACCGATGCCGGTATTGCCGCGCAGGATGGCATTGTTGGCGCCATCATCCACCTTGGCGCGCGCCACCCACGGCACCAGCACCTGGAAGCCCAGTTGCTTGTTGCCGAACTTGGCGCCCTGGGGGACGAAGATCAACTGGCTGGTGGGGGCAAAGACACTGATGTCCTGGGTGCTCGGAAACCCCATGCGGTTGCCGTTGTTGTCGACCAGCTTGGTGGCCTTGGTATAGCTGAGGTATTCGACGAAATAGAATCCCGGCCCGCCCGGCAGCGGGGCACCGTCGAAGAAGCTGGTGCCGCCCATGTTGACGGCCGGCTGGTCGAAGGCGCTGGCCAAGCCGGGGCAGAGTGTCGCTGCCAGCAGGGCAGTGGCGCCGATGCGGCGTGCGTGTCGCTTGATCTTTCTCATGTTGTCGTCTCCTTGCTTATCGTTGTTTTGGGTGGGGTGGTGGAGTCCCAGGCCGGGCTCAGAGATAGGTCGAGGCCAGCCCGCCATCGACCCGCAGGTTCACGCCATTGATCCAGCGGCTGTCATCGCCGCACAGCCAGACGATGGCCGCGGCGATTTCATCGGGATAGGCCGGGCGCTTCATGCGATGGGCATCCTTCTGCACCCGTTCCTGCCCAAGCATGGTGACGAAGTCGCCCAGGATGGGCGTCAACACCGGCCCCGGCGCGACGCTGTTCATGCGCACCGATTGCTGCAGGAACAGGGGTTGGGCGCGGGTCAGGGTCCATACGATCAGGGCTTCCTTGAAATACTGGTAGCAGCTTTCCTGCGCTACCGGATGCTGCGCCAGCCAGTCGGCACCGGCGGCAAAGCTGGCGGTCTGCGCCAGCGCCTTGTGCGGCTCCAGCCGCTTGGGCCATTCGGCGCCGAGGATGGAAGCGACGTTGACGATGGCGCTGCCCGGCGCCATGCGCGCAATGAGGCGCTCGGTGAGATGGCGCAGACCAAGGTAATTGACGCGCCCTACCAGATCCACCGGGGCCGTACCGGGCACGCCGGCGACATTGCACAGGCCGTCGACCTGGGCCGGCAATTGCGCCACGGCGGCATCGATGGCTTCCACCGTCGACAGGTCGGCCTGGACGAAGCCTTCCATGCTGATCATCGGGGCATTGCGATCAACCCCGATCACGCGGGCTCCCTGGACGCGCAAGAGTCGCGCGGTCTCGGCACCGATGCCGGAAGACACGCCGGTGACGACGATGGTCTTGTCTTGCAGTTTCATGCTGGTCTCCTTGAGGGATCGAACAAGCCGGATCGGCCTGACGGTCCCAATTTTTTAAATGATATAAATGATTTATAGCTTTATTAACGACGACAACGGGACAATTCAGAATGGATAGGCGCTGGCCTCCTGCTTGACCGTGATCCACTTCCACTGGGTGTACTCTTCCCAGTCGGCCGGGCCGCCCACGCTGGTGCCGTTGCCGGCGATGCCGGGGCCGCCGAAGGGATTGATGCATTCGTCGTTGACGGTCTGGTCGTTGACGTGGACCATGCCCTGGCGCAGTTGCGCGGCCACCGCCATGGCCCGTCCTACCGAGCGCGAGATGACGCCGGCAGCCAATCCACCCTGGTTCTGGTTGGCCAGGGCAATGGCTTGCTCCTGGCTGTCATAACAGATCACGCTGGCCACAGGCCCGAAGATTTCTTCATCAAAAACGCGCATCCCCGGCTTCACATCCGCCAACACGGTGGGCTGGTAGAACAAACCTTCATATGTGCCGCCAGCCAGCAAGCGGGCGCCGGCCGCTACGCTGTCCTGCACCAGGCCATGGACGCGCTGCAACTGGCGCTGGTCGATCAAGGGGCCCAGCGCCACCTGGCCGCTGGCGCCATCGCCCACCGGCAGGTGACGCGCCTTTTCCACCAGGCGCTCCAGCAAGCCCGGCGCCTGCGAGCGATGGACCAGGATGCGGTTGGCCGCCATGCAGATCTGCCCCTGGTGCAGCCAGGCGCCCCAGGCGGCATTGCTGGCGGCCACGTCGAGGTCGGCGTCCTCCAGGATCACCAGCGCATTGGCGCCGCCCAGTTCCAGCGAGACCTTCTTCAGATGACGTCCGGCCAGCTCGCCGATGCGACGTCCCACGGCGGGCGAGCCGGTGAAGGCGATCATCGGCACCTGGGGCGCGCTCACCAGCGCCTCGCCGGCTTCGGCGCCGCCCGGCAGGACATGCAACAGGCCGGCGGGCAAACCCGCTTCTTGGAACACGCGCGCCAGCATGAAGCCGCCCGAGACCGGGGTGCGCACGTCCGGCTTGACCACCACCGCATTGCCGGCCGCCAGCGCCGGCGCCACGGTGCGCAGGGTCAGGATCAGGGGGAAGTTGAAGGGCGAGATCACGCCGATCACGCCCAGCGGAGCACGGCGCGCCAGGCTCAGGCGGCCCGGCACGCTGGGCAGCACCTGGCCTTGGGCCTGCAAGGGCATGACGGCGGCCAGGTGGCACAGGGTGATGGCTTCGCGCACCTCGTGCTCGCCCTTGAAGAGCACGCCACCGGTTTCGCGCGCCACCATGCGCGCCAGTTCGTCGAAGTGCTGCTGGAACAGCGCGCCGGCGCGGCGGAAGATGTCGGCGCGTTCACGCGGCGGCACGGCCTGCCACTCGGCCTGGGCGGCCACTGCGGCTTGAACCGAGATGTCCACGTCCTGCGGGCTGGCCAGGCCGACCTCGGTCAGCGGCTGGCCGGTGGCGGGTTCGATGACGGTGGCGCCCTGCGCGGCGGGTTCCCAGCGGCCACGGAACAGATGGCGCTGCCAGCAGGCGGAATCGAGAAAGGGGGTGGATGGCATGGTTGGTCTCCTGGTGTTATTACCGGTGCGATCAGGAAGCCCTCTTCATGATCGGCGGTGCCGGCTCAAGCGGCCATAGTGCAAAGCCTGTGCCATCGCGCAGAGCCAGATTCCATGCGGCTTTGCAGCACGCGCGACAAGGCGCGTGGGAGGTGCTGAAGGAATCTTCATATGGCCTTTTTGCTGCACCGTACCGGGGTTTCATGACGCAGTGCAGCTTGCGGATTTGCGCAAATTCGCCAACCATCAGTCCACTGAATTTCATCATTTGATGAATCCCCAATCCGCCGCCAGGAGCCCGCCCATGCCACCGTCGCCGCGTATTTCCCTTGCCGAGATGGCGCGCAGCCAGGGCGCGCCGCTGACCCAGCTCAGTTCGGCCGGTACCGACCGCTGGAGCGTGGATGCCCATCCCACCCTGGCCGACCTGAGCGAATGCCTGTTCTTCTCGCCCGGCGATGGCCGCATCTGGCTCAACGACCAGCGCATGTTGCTGATCCACAGCCGCAGCATGGGCACGCTGCGGCGCGAGCTGATCGACAACCTCGGCATCGACAAGGCACGCGGCCTGCTCACCCGGGCCGGCTACATCTCCGGGGCGCGCGATGCGCAACTGGTGCGGGAGCGCTGGCCCGAGCCGATCCCTCCACCATCCTCATGGCCGGCACCCGCCTGCATACGCTGGAAGGGGTGTCAAAGGTGGTGCCGGTCAGCTTCAGCTATGACCCCGGCAGCGGTCGCTATGAAGGGGAATTCCTGTGGCACAACTCCAGCGAGGCCGATGAACACCTGGCCGCCTATGGCATGGCCACCGCGCCCTCGTGCTGGCAGCAGGTCGGTTATGCGATCGGCTACGTCAGTACCCTGCTGGGGCATCTGGTGATCTTTCGCGAAGTGGAGTGCCGCGCCATGGGCACGCCGCATTGCCGCGTCATCGGCAAGTCGGCCGAACTGTGGAGCGATGCCGAGGATGACCTGCGCTACCTGAACGCCCAGGATTTCGTCGGCTCGGGAATGCTGGCCAGCGACGGCGAGAGCCCGGTCGACAGCGCCACCCAGGCCGAACAGGCAGAGGCTGGAGAGGCCGAACTGACACGCGCACTGGTGGGCACTTCCTCGGCCTTCAACGCCGCCTGCCATCTGCTGAACCGGGTCGCCGCGACGGACGCCACGGTCCTCTTCACGGGGGAATCAGGGGTCGGCAAGGAACGCTTTGCGCGCATGTTGCACCAGATCGGCAAGCGCGAGCGGCAGGCGTTCATCGCCATCAATTGCGCTGCCATTCCCGAGACGCTGATCGAGACCGAACTGTTCGGAGTAGAGCGCGGGGCCTATACCGGGGCCACCCAATCGCGCGCCGGGCGGTTCGAACTGGCCGATGGCGGCACGCTCTTTCTCGATGAGGTGGGCACGCTGAGTCTGGTGGCGCAGGGCAAGCTGCTGCGCGTGCTGCAGGAGGGGGAATTCGAGCGGGTCGGCTCGACCCGGCCGGTGAAGGTCAACGTGCGGGTGGTCGCAGCCACCAACGAAGACCTGGCGCAGGCGGTGCGTCAGGGGCGCTTCCGGCAGGACTTGTTCTTCCGGCTCAACGTGTTCCCCATCCATCTGCCGCCGCTGCGCGAACGGCGCGACGACATTCCGCTGTTGATGAACCACTTCCTCAAGTTCTATGGCCAGCGCCACGGCGTGGCGGTGCGCGGCTTTACCCAGCGCGCCATCCAGGCCCTGCTCAACTACAGCTTCCCCGGCAATATCCGCGAATTGCAGAACCTGGTGGAACGCGGCGTGATCCTGGCCCAGGGCCATCCGCTGGATCTGCCGCACATGTTCATCAGCGGCGAGACGCTCAACGATGAGGTGCTGTCGCTGGCCTTGCAGGGCGAGACCGGCACGCTGGCCGGACGGCAGGAAGACAAGCCCGACGCCGGTGGCCAGCAGAGTCTGCTGGACCTGCTCACGCAATGGCGGAGCACGCAGCAAGACGCAGCATTGTCGTTACCGGAAATGGAAAGCACCTTGATCGCCGAAGCCATTGCCCGCGCCGAGGGCAACCTGTCGGCTGCCGCACGCCTGCTGGGCATCAGCCGGGCGCAACTGGCGTATCGGCAGCAGAAAGGACCGCGCTGAAAGGCTTGCCGGCGCAGCTCAGGCGATGTTCTTGTAAGGAGCGGGACGGTCGATCTCATCGGCCACGATCTGCATCTCGCCGATGCGATTGCGCAGTTCTTCCCAGGGATGGATGGGCAGGTCATCGCAGCGCGGTGGCGCGACCCAGTGCACCGCGAGCGCTTCCAATGCTTCCATATCGCGCACCTGCCAGCGACGTTCCAGGGCGATGAACAGCACGATGGAAGCCAGCAAGCCCCCCATGCACAGTGCCAGGGCGGCATAGATGGCATAGGGCATGAGGATGTCGAACCAGTCCACGTCCCCCTCCTCGCCTTTGCATTGAATACGGCGATGGTAGCGCCGCCGTCCTGGCCCGCCCATCAGGAAATGACTGAGTGGCCGGCCCGCTACGCTCCTATGCGCCTATGCCGCCCGCGCCAAGCTCATCGGCAGGAACCGCGCGCGTGCCGTCAGGGTCTGCCGTTCATGTGCCGTTCGCGGAGCCCTTCATGTCTGCCCCCTCATCGCCAAGCTCATTTG
>NZ_BADI01000281.1:0-6721 GCF_000333555.1 Herbaspirillum sp. B65
GCATGTCCTTCTTCATCCGCTTGGCTCCCTTGGGCGTGCTGGGCGCGATTGCCTTCACGGTCGGCAAATACGGCATCGGTTCGTTGAAGCAACTGGCGCTGCTGGTGCTGCTGTTCTATGGCGCGGTGGTCTTCTTCGTGCTGGTGGTGCTGGGCGGCATCCTGCGCGCCAGCGGGCTGTCCATCTTCAAGCTGATCGGCTACCTGCGCGAAGAGCTGGTGGTGGTGCTGGCCACCACTTCCTCCGATAGCGTGCTGCCGCAGATCATGCGCAAGCTCGAACACATGGGCATCAAGAAATCCACGGTCGGCCTGGTGATCCCCACCGGCTATTCCTTCAACCTGGATGCCTTCTCGATCTACCTGACCATGGCCGCGCTGTTCATCGCCCAGGCCACCAATACCCATCTGTCCATGGGCGACCTGGCGGCGATCCTGGCCATTGCCCTGGTGACCTCCAAGGGCGCGCACGGCGTGCCGGGCTCGGCCATCGTGATCCTGGCAGCCACGCTGACCACCATCCCCGCCATTCCGGTGGTGGGCCTGGTGCTGGTGCTGTCCATCGACTGGTTCATCGGCATTGCCCGCGCCTTGGGCAACCTGCTGGGCAATTGCGTGGCCACGGTGGTTATCGCCAGCTGGGAAAAGGATATCGACAAGGTTCGTGCCCGCGCCGTGCTCAATGGCGAAAACGTCGCCCCGCTGGTCGATGAAACCCCGGCCATCGACCTGCTGGGCGTAGTCGGCAAGCCGGCCCAGGCCTGAAGCGACCACCTTGTCGATGGCAAACGGGATGGCTGCGCTGCATTGCACTGGTTACAATGGAGCGCCGCCCCGTGCGGCTTTTCGACCTATCCGTAGCCTGTAGCCATGACCGATTCCGCTCCCGCGCCCGACAGTTCCGACGCCATCGCCAGTGACATCGCGGCCAATATCGCCGCGCAACGCCTGCCGCCCGGCGCCAAGTTGCCCGAAGAAGCACTGGCGCGGGTGTACCAGGTCAGCCGTACCAAGATCCGCGCCGCCCTGGTGATGCTGGCCAAGGACAAACTGGTGGACCTGATCCCCGACAAGGGGGCCTTCGTCAGCAAGCCCACGGTGGAAGAAACCCGCAACATCTTCTTCGTGCGTCGCACGCTGGAAGCGGCCATGGTGCGCCAGTTCGTGGCCTGCGCCACCGCCGAGGACTATGCCCGGCTGGACGCTCACCTGGAACAGGAAGCCCAGGCCGTCAAGGAAGACAACATGCAGGTGCGCTCTTCGCTGTTGAGTGACTTCCACATCTTGCTGGCGCGCATCGTGGGCAATGAGGTGCTCACCGACATCCTCGAAAAGCTGGCCGGGCGCAGCGCCCTCATCACCATGCTGTACCAGTCCACCCGCGACGCCGCCTGTTCCAGCGACGAACACCGCGCCTTCATCGCCGCCGCCCGCGCCGGCGATACCGAGCGCGCGGTGCAACTGATGGAGCATCACCTGCTGCATGTGGAACAGGCGCTGGCCTTCGAACCCAAGTCGGGGCCGCGCAAGGATCTGTTACGCGAACTATTGTCATGAAACAGTCACATTCCTCCCGCATCCCGTAAAACTTAGTAAAAATATATGAACAGTCTTTCCAAGCTGCTTCCTGCAAGGCTTTGCGGGAGGCAAGCTGGCTTGCATTCTTAGTTTTCTGAACCCGCCGGCCGGGCGCGACGACAGTGTCCAGACAAGCCCGCATTAGACGGTGAAATCCCGCTGTATTCCAGCGTTTCGCCAGTGCCAACGGGGGCCACACTCATGCACCGGTCCGCATACCCTTCATACCAACAGGACTGGATCGCCCAGCGATACCAATCAGGGACTCCACATGCTCAAATCGATCAAAGCCCGCATCCTGTTCTATACGATCACCCTGCTCATCGCCAGCCTGGCGGTGGTGGGAACGCTCTCCTTCATCATCATCAAGAGCGACAATGACCGCGCCATCGAGCGCAATGCCCAGGCCGTAGCCAGCGGTTACGGCTCGACCATCAATGAATGGGTGGCAGCCAGGAGCGCCATGACGGTGGCCGCTGCCGAGGGCGTGCTGGCGGCCGATCCGGTATTCGTCATCAAGATGTTGCAAAAGAGCGGCGGCTTCTACGTCACCACCTTGGGCAAGGAAGACAAGGCAGCCTTCACGTCAGCCGCCGAAGGCTTGCCGGCAGGCTACGATCCGACCGCGCGGCCCTGGTACAAGCAGGCGGTGGCCGCCGGCAAGCCGGTGCTGACCAAGCCCTACACCGATGTGGCCACCAAGAAACCGATGGTGTCCTTCACCGCGCCAGTGCTGCAGAACGGCCAACGGGTGGGCGTGGTGGCGGCAGCCATGTTCCTGGACGGGGTGTCTGACGTGGTGCGCTCCATCCACCCGACCCCGGCCAGCTTTGCCTTCCTGGTCGACCGCGACGGCCTGATGCTGGCCCACCCGGACGGCCAATGGGTCAACAAGCCGGCCAAGGAATGGAATGCCGAACTCACCCCGGAACGCGTGCAAAGCCTGGGCAGCGACGACAAGGTCAGCGCCATGATGCTCGATGGCGCCACCAAGCTGGTCAAGGGCCTGCCCATCAAGGGCACTGAATGGACCCTGGTGCTGGCCATGGACAAGGCCGACGTCACCGCCGGGATGCGCGATGCCACCCGCTCGGCGCTGATCGCCCTGGTACTGGTGGCGCTAGTGGCCGCGGGCATCATGAGCCTGATCACCACGGCGGTGTTCCAGCGCCTCTCGCGTGTGCGCCGTGCCATGGACAACCTGTCCTCCGGCAATGGCGACCTGACCTTGCGCCTGGCCGAGGATGGCCAGGATGAAGTGACGCAGATCTCGCGCTCCTTCAACCAGTTCGTCAACCAGATCACCGGCATCCTGCAGGACGTGCGCCGCAGCAGCGATACCGTCAAGATTTCCTCCACCGAGATCGCCACCGGCAACCAGGATCTGTCGGCACGTACCGAGCAACAGGCCGGTGCGTTGGAAGAAACCGCCTCGGCCATGGAACAGCTGACCTCGACCGTACAACAGAACTCGGAAAACGCCCGCCGCGCCAACGAGCTGGCCGGCAACGCCTCGCAGATCGCGGCCAAGGGTGGTGAAGTGGTGGGCAACGTGGTCTCGACCATGGAAGCCATCAATGCTTCCTCGCGCCAGATCGCCGACATCATCACGGTGATCGACGGCATCGCCTTCCAGACCAATATCCTGGCCTTGAACGCCGCCGTGGAAGCGGCCCGTGCCGGCGAACAAGGGCGCGGCTTCGCGGTGGTGGCATCCGAAGTGCGCTCGCTGGCCCAGCGCAGCGCGCAGGCCGCCAAGGAAATCAAGGTGCTCATCGACACCTCGGTATCCAAGGTGGCCGATGGCGGCGTGCTGGTGGCCGAGGCCGGCCAGACCATGGAACAGATCGTCTCCAGCATCCGCGACGTGAGCGTGATCGTCAGCGAAATCGCCCACGCCAGCGGCGAGCAGAATGGCGGCATCCAGGAAGTGAATCTGGCCATCACCCATATCGACGAAGGCACGCAACAGAATGCGGCACTGGTCGAACAGGCCGCGGCCGCAGCCAAATCCTTGCAGGATGAGGCGCACCGCCTGTCGGTGCTGGTCGGCGGCTTCAAGATGTAGGGCCAGGCCGCGCAAACGGGCCTGGCCGTTTGCGTTAGAATGGCCGACGCAGTCAGCCGCAACCGACCTCTAAGGCCGGGTCTGCCAGCCGCTCCGCCCATGTGCCGCCTGCCCGATGCAGCCTGGCCGGAACAGCGCAAGACGATGTCGCCTGCGCTTTCCGAATTTTTCATGGCGGACCCTTTGACCCGTCCTGATCATCCATGAATCCTGTCACCCCCCAAGCCGCCCTGCTGTCGGCCCGCCTCAAGACCGAAACCGCCGCCCTGCACGAACAGATGCACGCCTTGATGGAAAGCGCCCAGCCCTTTGCCAGCCGAGCGCACTATGCCCGTTTCGTGGCGGCGCAGTATCACTTCCAGCGCGATGTGCAGCATCTCTTCGACGACCCCGCCCTGCAGGCGGCCGTGCCCGACCTGCAGGTGCGCGGCCGCGAAGCCGCCGCCCTGGCCGACCTGGCCGACCTCGATGCAGAACCGGGCGAGCTGGCCATTGCCACCGCCACGGTCCAGCTGCCCGAAGCCCTGGGCTGGCTGTATGTCTCGGAAGGATCGACCCTGGGCGCGGCGTTTCTGTTGAAGGAAGTCAAGGCCAAGCTGGGCTTGAGTGAAGAGTTCGGCGCACGCAACCTGGCGGCCTACCCGGAAGGACGCGCGCTGGTGTGGCGCCGCTTCGTCGGCTTTCTCGATGCGCCGGGGCTGTCGGCACAGCAGCAGGCGGCCGTGGTAGCGGGCGCCACCGCTGCATTCGCGCGCTTCGGCTTGCTGTTGCGGCGGCACTTCGCGCTGGCTTGAGGCGGCATGGACAGTCCGTCGCCGGATCCGCATTCGCCCCTGCCTGGTAGCCAACTGGCGCCGCTGCGCACGCGCTGGTTGTGGCTGCTGCTGGCCTATGTGAGCCTGGGCATCGGCATCGTGGCGCTCTTCATCCCCGGCATTCCCACCACCGAGTTCGTGCTGCTCTCGGCCTGGGCTGCCAGTCGTGGCTCGCCCCGCCTGCAACGCTGGCTGGAGCAGCATCGCCTGTTCGGCCCGATGATCCACAACTGGCGCCACGGCCAGGTGGTGGCGCGACGCGCCAAGATCAGTGCTTCGCTGATGATGAGCCTGTGCCTGGTGATCATGCTCTTCACCGTCAAGCGCCACTGGGTGATCGTGCTGGCCACGCTGGGCATGGCGGTGGGTGCGGCCTGGATGTGGTCGCGGCCGGAACGCATCGAGGGTGACAATGCGCTGCCCGGCAGCGCCACCGAGCAAGAGAAATGAAAGACAGGAAACGGGCCGGTACCGCTCACCACGGTACCGGCCCGGCATCACAGGATCAGCCCATCAGGTGATGGAGGACGACACCTTCCACAGATCGACATCGCCATCGGTGGCATGACGGTCGATGCGGGCCAGCTCATCGGCGCTGAAGTCCGGTTTCTTGAGGGCATCGAGCGCATCGTCGAGTTGCTCCACGGTGCGCGCACCGATCAGTGCCGAGGTCACGCGGGCATCGCGCAGCACCCAGGCAATGGCCATCTGCGCCAGGCTCTGGCCACGCTGCTGGGCGATCTCGTTCAGGGCGCGGATGCGCGCCAGGTTCTCTTCCGAGAGCATCCGTTGCGGCAGCGACGGGGCGCGAGTGACACGCGCCCCCTCGGGCACGCCGCCCAGGTATTTGGACGTCAACAAGCCTTGCGCCAGCGGCGAGAAGCCGATGCAACCCACACCCAGTTCTTCCAGCGCAGGCAGCAGGCCGCCTTCGATGGCGCGATTGAGCATGGAATAGTTGGGCTGGTGGATCAGCAACGGCACGCCTTCGCTCTTGAGGATGGCGGCTGCCTGGCGCGTCAGCTCGGGCGAGTAGGAAGAAATGCCGACGTAGAGCGCCTTGCCCTGGCGGTGCAGGTGGGCCAGCGCGCCCATGGTTTCTTCCAGCGGGGTGTCGGGATCGACGCGGTGCGAATAGAAGATATCCACATAGTCCAGGCCCATGCGCTTCAAGCTCTGTTCGCAACTGGCGATCAGATGCTTGCGCGCGCCGCTGGGGCCGCCATAGGGACCGGGCCACATCTGCCAGCCAGCCTTGCTGGAGATGACCAGCTCATCACGGTAGGGCAGAAAATCCTTGGCCATCCAGCGGCCAAAGTTGTCTTCGGCCGAGCCGGCGGGCGGGCCATAGTTGTTGGCCAGGTCGAAGTGGGTGACGCCACGATCGAAGGCGCGGCGCAAGATGGCGCGACCAGTTTCGAAGTTGTCGACGCCACCGAAGTTCTGCCACAGGCCCAATGAAATGGCGGGCAGCAAGAGGCCGCTGCGGCCAGTGCGACGGTAGCTCATGCGGCCATCGTAGCGGGAGGGTTCGGCGATATAGCTCATGGTTCTCCTTGGAGAAATGTTCTGCGGGAAAGAATGAGGGGACTACCAGACTGCCACTTCCTGAGTGCCGTGCAGAAGTCTATGCTCCTGTCGCTGATTCAATGCGATGGATCGATCTGACCGCGCCATCGCCCTTACTGTTCCCATGGTTCAGCTACCGTGCCGGCAGGATGATGGTGGCGATCAAGCCACCCTCGGGATGATTGCGCAACAGCAGCTCGCCGCCATGCGCCTGCACGATGTTGCGCGAGATGCCCAGGCCCAGCCCCATGCCGCCGCTATTGCTGGCGCGTCCATGTTCCAGCCGCACATAGGGTTGGAACAGGGTGTGCATGGCGTCTTCGGGCACGCCCGGACCATGGTCGCGGATCTCGATTTCCACCAGGTCGCCTTCGGCCCCAGCCGAGGGACGGATGCTGAGTTCCACTTTCTGGCCATAGTAGAGCGCATTGTCGAACAGGTTGCCGATGGCGCGTTTGAGGGCCAGTGGCTTGGCCATGACATTGATGCCGGACGGCGTGAAGGCGATTTCGTGACCGCCCAGGCGGGCATCGCGGATCATGCGCAACACCAGTGCATCGAGCCGTACTTCGGTACGGTTCTCGTGGATGTCGCTATCCTTGACCGATTGCAGGGCGCCCTTGACCATCATGTCCAGCTCATCGAGGTCGTCATGGAAATCGGTGCGCATGGCATCGTCATCCATCAGTTCG
>NZ_BADI01000280.1:0-4083 GCF_000333555.1 Herbaspirillum sp. B65
TCGCGCAGCGGCTGGTTGCGCGAGAGCAATTCATAGGTGCGCAACAGCAACTCGGGGAAATCGACCACGCCTTCGCGCTGGCATTGCTGATCGTAGAGTTCGTAGAGTTCGACGAACTNGCGGTNGTAGTCGTCGTAGGCATCCACGTCCTTGGCGCGCAAGCCCTGGTCCTTGGCGCTGTTGATGAAGTACATCAGGTTGCGCGGCGGATATTTCTCATCGTCCACGTTCATCTGCTTCAACAGGCGCTTGATGGCCGAGAGCTGGTCTTGCGTATCCAGGATCTGGAAGGTCTGCGGCAGTCCGGCATCCTTGTGATGCGCACGCAGCAGGCGGTTGGAACGATGCTTCGGATCGGCGCGCCGCACCAGTTCGCCGACGATCCAGCCGAAGGTCATCGACAGGTACAAGGTCTTGGTGCCCGGTTCCGCCAGCGGTTCCAGGTCGGCGATGGCACGCGTCATCCAGTCCCAGTCGCACATGCGTTCGGGCGTCACGCCGAGCGGCATCTGCGGCACGCAGGCGCGGTGCGTCAGCACGTCGCGCACCGTCGTGGCCTGCTTGCCTTTGGCGCCATATTCGGGCCAGTAACGCACCACCGGGGCGTCGTAGTCGATCAGGCCGCGGTCAGCGAGGATATGCAGCGCGGTAGCCGCGACCGCCTTGGTGACCGAATATACGTTGAACAGGGTATCGCCATCGACCTTGCGCCCGCTCTGCTGGTCAGCGTAACCGCTCCAGGCATCGATGACCAGTTTGCCGTCGAGGTAGGCAGCAACCTGGACACCGATCTCCCCTCCCTCGGTGGTGGCGTGATCGAGTGCTTGCTGGACAATCGCGTTGGCTTCGGCGTTGATATCGTTTCTCATGCTCTGTCTCCGGTATTTTTCATGATTGCGGGGTATGGGTCGCGATCAACGCCAGCCCTTCCAAAGCGAGGCCATAGCCGAGCTCGTCGAGCATACGGCGCTTCAACGCCTGGGTCAGGGTGGTACGTGTGGCGTGCAGTGCCGCCGTCGGCTGCAGTGCGATTTGACGCGCCAACTGCCAGGCACGGTCCATCACCTGCTGCGGCGCGAGCACCTCGCCGACTACACCCAGATGCTGCGCCTCGACCGCGGTCAGGCGCTGGCCGGTAAGCAGAAAATAACGTCCACGGTTGGGGCCCAGCAGCATTGGCCACACGATATGCGCACCGTCGCCCGGTGCGACGCCGAATACGAAGTGCGCCAGGTCGGCGATTTCGGCCGTATCTGCCGCGAGCACGATGTCGGACAAGGCCACCAGCTCCGCGTGGATGTAGGCCGGGCCATTGAAGACGCCGATGACCGGCACCTCGATGTCCAGCAGGTTCATCAGCATACGGCGGCCTTCGCGCTGCAAGCGCGGCCAGTTCGCCGCGGTCGGGTCGCGTGGGATCTCGGCCGGGTTCATCCCGACGCAAAACGCATCGCCGCTACCGGTGAGGATGACGACGCGGTTGCCAGCGTCGTCCGCCACTTCCCGGAACGCCTCTCCGAGCTGCGTATGGATGCTGCCGTCGAGTGCGCCCCATTGCAGAGGCCCGCCGTTGGTGTGCAGCGACATATGCAGGATGTTGTCCTGACGTTCGAACCGGATGTTGGCGAACCGGTTGCGATAATGTTCGAGATCGCTCATACGGCATCCTCCAGGATGAGGTCGGCGGCGTGCCACGCCATCGCCATCATGGGACCGTTCGTGTTCCCGGAAATCATGGTAGGCGTCACCGACAGGTCCATGACACGTAAACCCTGGACGCCGCGCACGCGCAAGCGCGAATCGAGCACGGCCATGGGGTCGCTCCCCATCTTGCAAGTGCCGCAGGCATGGAATCCAGACTGGCCGTGGCGACGGAACAGGTCGACGATCTCGTCATCGGAATGTACCTGCTTCCCGGGTCTGGTTTCCTCATCCACGAGATCGCGCAGCGGCGCCGCGGCCAGCAGCTTGCGCATGAAACGGAACGCCCCTACGGCGATGTTGCGGTCGCGTGGATCTGCCAGGTAGTTCGGCACGATTTCCGCCGGCACGTTTGGATCGGCCGAGGTAATGAGGACGTGCCCCCTGGCTTTCGGGGACGCAGCGGAAACGCAAACAGCTGCATACCAGGGAAAGATCGAAGCCATAGCCACCGCACCGAAATCGAGCGAGTACGGCGCCATCATGAGCTGAGCGTCCGCGCGCGGCGACGCAGGGTCGGCACGGAAGAATCCACCGACCTGGTAACTGCCGAGCGCCATCACGCCGCTTTTCAAAAGAAAATACTGCGCCGCGTTGCGCATCAAGCGCATACCGGCGAACTCCCGGTTCTGCGAATCCTGCCAATGCTTCAGTTTTGTCTGCAGCATGTAGAGCAGGTGTTCGCGCATATTCATACCCACACCTGGGCTATGCGCCACTACCGGTACGTCGAGCGCGCGCAGGCGCGCGGCGTCGCCCACGCCTGACAGTTGCAGCAGCCGCGGACTCTCCAGCGCACCAGCCGCCAGGATCGTCTCGCGGGCCGCGCGCCAGGTGGTTTCCTTGCCACCGCGGCTGCAAACCACGCCGACCGCACGGACACCTTCGAACAGAACACGCTTGACGACAGTATCAGTGATGACCGTCAGGTTAGCGCGCCGGCGCGCCGGTTCCAGAAACGCGTGCGCGGCGCTCTGGCGACGACCGTTCGCGATCGTATAGGCCAGGTAGGCTACGCCCTCGTGATCAAGGCGGTTGATGTCCTCGTGGCGCTTGAGCCCGAGAGCGCGGCAGGCCTCCAGCACGGCGTCGCCGAGACGATCGCGCTGCGCGTAGGTCGAAATCTTCAGAGGACCTCCGGCACCGCGCAGCTCGTCGGCCCCGAGCGCATGGTCTTCGATACGCCTGAAACAGGCACCCACCTTGTTCCAGCCCCATCCATCCACGCCAAGAGCCGCCCAACCGTCGTAGTCCTCGGGATGACCACGCATGTACACCATGCCGTTGATGGCGCTGGAGCCACCGAGCATCTTCCCGCGCAGCCAGACTTCAGTGCCCGCATTCTGGTCGCTTGTCACTGGAATGAAATGCGCGTGCTTGGGATCGCCCAGCAATTTGCCGAAACCCTTGGGCATGCGGATCAGGGGGCTGGTGTCTTCCGGACCGGCCTCGATCAGCAAAACGCTGCGCCGCGGATTTTCGGACAGACGGTTGGCCAGCACACAGCCGGCCGAGCCGGCACCCACAATAATGTAGTCGAACGTTGACATCGCACTGTCTCCCCGCCTGGGCGGTTGGTTGGTATTGTTATTGATTGGTGCGTGGCTCTCAGTCGAACAAGACGTGAATCGACTGCGGCACTCGCATCATGATTCCCTTGATGGCCGGTGCCGGCATGTCCGGGTCGAGTCGCACGTTGGGCAAGCGGTCCAGCACGGCGTTCAGGGCGCGCGTCATTTCCACCCGCGCCAGGTGCTGACCGATGCACACGTGCGGGCCATAGGAAAACGAGAAATGGCGCGCCGACTGGGTCCGGAAGATGTCGAACCGGTCGGGATCGACGAAACGGGACTCGTCACGGTTGGCGCCTCCGGCAATGACATCGATAAAGGTGCCGGCCGCAATCTCGACCCCGCCCAACACGGTGTCAGTAGTGGCCATGCGCGACTGCATCAGCACCGGGCCATCCCAGCGCAGCGCCTCCTCGATGGCCTTCGGCACCAGCGTGCGGTCGCGGCGTACGGCGTCGAGCTGGTCCGGATTGCGCAGCAAGCCGGTCAGCAGCACGCTCGTGGCGCGGTAGGTCGTGTCGCCGCCGGCGTTGACAAGCTGGCGCAGGAACGAGATCAGGACTTCTTCAGGCAGGTATTCGCCATCGACTTCGGCCGTGGCCAGCATACTGACCAGGTCATCGCCCGGATGCGCGCGGCGCTGGGCGACCAGCGCCTTGAAATAGGCGCCCAGCTTGCTGGATGCTTCCACCCCATGGTCGCGATCGAAGATGACGACGGTTTGTGCAATAGCCAGTTTGTGAAACACCTTGACGTCATCGACCGGCAGCCGCAGCTGCCGGAAAATCACGTGAACGGATAGGCAAGGGAA
>NZ_BADI01000279.1:0-19856 GCF_000333555.1 Herbaspirillum sp. B65
TTTTATGTGAGCGACGCGATTACCTACACGGAAATTCAATCGGCTTGGATGCCGCAGGAGACAGCAATGGGTGAGATGGTCAGGGACAAAGTGGTCGTGGTGACCGGCGCGGGCGCCGGTATCGGACGCGATTTCGCGTTGCAGTTTGCCGCCAATGGCGCCAAGGTCGTCGTCAACGACTTGAGCCGCAATGTGGAGACGGGCGTCTACGCAGCGCAGACGGTCGTCGATGAAATCAAGGAGGCCGGCGGCCAGGCCGTCGCCAGCACGGACAGCGTGGCCGAGTGGAACAGCGCGCACCAGATCGTAACAGCCGCACTCGACCATTTCGGCCGTATCGACGCCGTCGTCAACAACGCTGGCATCGTGCGCGACCGCTTCTTCTTCAACATGAGCGAAGCCGAATGGCGCGCGGTGGTCGATGTGCACCTGAACGGCTCGTTCTTCGTCGCGCGCGCGGCCGCGCCGCATTTCAAGAACCAGAACAGCGGCAGCTTCATCCACATGACGTCGACCTCGGGCCTGATCGGCAACCTGGGACAGGCGAATTATTCGGCGGCGAAGATGGGCATCGTCGGCCTGTCGAAGTCGATCGCGCTGGATATGGCGAAATACAATATCCGGTCGAACTGCATCGCACCGTGGGCATGGACCGCGATGACGGCGGGCATCCCTGCTGAGACCGACGAGGAAAAAGCGCGCGTTGAAATCCTGAAGAAGATGGAGCCGGGCAAGATCGCGCCGCTCGCCGTGTATCTCGCCTCCGACCAGGCCGCCAAGGTGTCGGGACAGATCTTTGGGGTGCGCGCCAACGAGATCTATTTCTTCAACCAGATCCGCATGATCCGTTCGCTGCATCGCGATGGCGGCTGGACCCCGGAAGCCATCGCGGAGCAGGTCATGCCCGCCTTCGAGTCGAGCTTTTTCCCGAACGTCCCATCGCTCAAGCTCACGCCCTGGGATCCGATCTGACCCCTGGGCAGGGCGCAACGACAGTTACAACACCGCTTCCCGGCTCTCGATGATCGAGCCGGAAGCGCGGCGGGAAACGTCGAGCAGGACGGATTGCAGTTCGTCGAAGCGCTTGCTGAAGCGCTCCACCGGCGCGCCGATCGCCATCGCGGCAATCACCTGGCCATCCGGCGCGCGCACCGGCACGGCGATCCCCGCCGACTCCGGCACCCACTCGCCTTTGCTGACGGAGATGCCGGTTTCGCGGATCCGTGCCAACTCTTCGCGCAATGCTTTCTTGGTGCTCACCGTGTTCGGCGTACGCTTTTCGAGGGGCACGGTGCGCAGGTATTCTTCGATGAAGGTGGCCGGCGCATAGGCCAGCAGTACCCGGCCCGCAGCCGTGCAATACAGCGGGCGGCGCTGGCCGACGGACAACGAATAGCGCACCGATTGCGCGCTCTCGATGACGTCGACATAGGTAATGACTTTTTCCTGCACATCGAGCACGCCGACATAGACCGTCTCATCGCAGCCTTCGCTGATTTCGGTCATGAAAGGACGCAGCACCTTGGAGAAATTCCAGGCCGCCATCACATTCGCCGACATCCGGAAGATCGCCGGCCCAAGCCGGTAGCGCACGCCGTCGTGGATCAGGTAGGATTCCGCGACCAGCGGCCGTAACAGGTTCAGCAAGCTGCTTTTGGGGGTCTCCAGCACGACGTGCAATTCGGCCAGCGTCATGCCGTCGGTCAGCCTGGCAAGTGCGTCGAACAGCCCGAGCAGGCGCATCAGCGAACGTGGACCGCCCATGTCTTTTTCGACCACTGCCAAATTTTCCGCTTTCATAGTTTTCCTTTAGGGGTTGCACGGCCTTCACCATACACCACATGTGTCCGATATCGTATCAGGCCGGGCAACGGCCACGCCGCTGCGTTCCAACCTTCGTTCATATAAATGAATTCTATCGTAAAGTATGACGGAACACTAGGAAGCGCCGATAACCGCCGACGCGTACGCGTCGGCGGTTATCGATGTTCCATTTCGGAGCGGAAGATGGCGCCTCGGCGCCGCGTCAGCACAAGGCTGCTTCGAGACCGCGGGGCGGATGTGCAACATCCGTCTGTGGATGATGAACGGCTGGCGCCGGTTTCAAGGTGCGCATGACCTGCGCCGGTGCGCCGACAATAAGGGAATTGTCGGGAAACACCCGGCCCTTCTTGAGGTAGGCACCAGGCGTGATCACGCAATTGCGGCCGACGACGACACCCGTTTCGATCACGGTCTGCATGCCAACCTGGGTTCCCTCCCTGATCGTGCACCCGACCAGGATGGCGCCATGGCCGATCGTGACGTTGCGCTCGACGTGCAGGGGAAACCCGGGATCCGCGTGCAGGACCGTGTCCGATTGCACCGTAGTGCCCGCACCAATGACAACGCGCGCTCCCTCGCCCCGCAATACCGCTCGTGCCAGGACGCGACAGCTCGGGTCGAGCTGTACGTCACCACAGATAGTGGCATTTTTTGCTACCGTTGCCTGTTCGTCCGATCCCGGCTGCCTGGGCTTGGAATACGCTTTCGAGGTAATCGTCACAGCTGTCTCCTGGAAGTTTGCCGTTCATCGACGGCAATTTGTGGTGGGCTGTCTCTGCACATTGATAGTACGCCCACTTTTACGGGATAAAAAAGCGACTCTCATGGCATACTCTAGTGAATTAAAGTCATCAATCGCCATGACCAACCTCCAGAGCCTGATCCCCTTCATCCAGGTCGTCAAATGCGGCAGTTTTACCGCCGCCGCCGATCAACTGGGGGTAACGCCGCCAGCGATCAGCAAGAGCATTACTCGGCTCGAAAAGGAGCTGGGCGTGCGCCTATTGCAGCGCACAACCCGTCAGATCCAGCTGACGACCGAGGGACGCGATTTCTTCGAGAAGATCAATGCGTTGCACACCGGCATCGACGACGCGGTGGAAGCGCTGAAAAACTCGATGCGGGGGCCGCAGGGGCTGGTGCGGATGCAGGCCTCGGCCACGTTCGGCCGGTATTGCCTGATTCCGCTCCTGGCGGAATTTTTGCAAAGCTATCCAGAAATCCAGCTTGACATAGAATTCACCGACGAATTCACGGATCTGCTCGAGGGCGGATTCGATATCGGTGTGCGCTATAACGTCACCGGCGAGACCGGCCTCACATCGCGCTACCTGTGCTCGGTACCCATCGTCCTGCTTGCGAGCCCCGCCTACCTGGCACGCAAGGGGATACCACGCCGTCCCGAAGACCTCGTAGAACACGACTGCATCAATGTGCGCAAGCCCGAGCGCACGATACAGCACTGGCGCGTACGGAACATATCGGTCATCGAGCGCAAGGGCGGCGGGCCGGACATCGGCGACTACCTCTACACATCCGCCACGACGATGACTGAAGAGAACGATTTTATGTTCACGCCCTCCAGCAACCTGCTCGTCAGCGGCCAGCTCGACGTCCACGTGCATGCGGCGCTGGCGGGCATCGGCATCACGCCCGTCTCCATTGCGATGGCCCTGCCCTTCCTCCGCACGGGGCAGCTCAAGGTCGTATTGCCGAACTATCGGGTATTGGTCAATGGCTCGTTTCCGCTGCATGTGATGGTTCAATACCCGCACCGCAAGCATTTGACGCCGAAACTCCAGGTCCTGATCGACTTTTTGCTGAAGCGATCGCGCCAGCTCGACGAATTGCCACAGGATTTCAACGCGTATATCGCCTAGCGCCGCGAACGATGCGTCAGATGACCTTGCGTTCGCGCAGCGCCGCTACGTCCGCGCTGCTCATGCCGAGCAATTCGCCGAGCACGGCATCCGTGTGCTGTCCCAGCATCGGCGGCGGTGCATAGGCGGTGATCGGCGTTCCAGAGAACTTCACCGGGTTGGCAACCATCTTGACCTTGTGTTCCGACAGCGGATGCTCTACCTCGACGCACATCTGGCGCGCCTGTACATGGGGGTCCGCAAATGCCTGCTCCAGGTTATTGATCGGCCCGGCCGGCACGCCAGCCGCATCGAGCGCGGTCAACAGGTCGTGCATCTTCCATTGCGCCACCAGCGGCTCGAACACGGCAGCGAGCGCGCGGCGGTTCATCACGCGGTTGATGTTCTCGGCGAAGCGCGGATCGGTCGCCAGTTCCGGATACCCGAGCACCTCACAAAAGCGCCGGTACTGTTCATTGTTGCCGGCAACGAGCATGATGTCGCCATCGAGGCAGTGGAAGAGGCGCGATGGCATACCGCCGTTACCCTCGGTACCGCGGCGCACTGGCACATCGCCCGACACCAGGTACTGGCTCGCGTAATGCGAGGTCGACGCGATCAGCGAATCGAGCAGCGACATGTCGATGTACTGGCCTTCGCCGCCATTGGCATCGCGATGATATAAGGCCGCCAGGATCGCGTAAGACGCGTACTGGCCGCAGATGATGTCGGCCAGGCTGGGGCCGGTTTTCATCGGGCCGCCGCCGGGAACGTCGTCCGGGTTCCCGGTGACACTCATTAATCCGCCCATCCCCTGGAAGATCGAGTCGTAACCCGGCCGCGGACTGTAGGGCCCGGTTTGACCGAAGCCGGTGACCGAGCAATAAATCAGCGCCGGATTGACAGCCCTGAGCGACTCATAATCCAGGCCGTAGCGTTTCAGGTCGCCGACCTTGTAGTTTTCCACGAGGATGTCGCAATGTGCAACCAGCGAGCGGATCAGGGCCTGGCCTTCCGGCTTGGCGATGTCGCAGGTGATCGATTTTTTGTTGCGGTTGGTGCTGATGTAAAAACTCGATTCACGTGTATCCCTACCCTCCCTGTCTTGCAGGAAGGGGGGGCCGAACTGGCGCGAATCGTCGCCTTTGCCGGGACGCTCCACCTTGATGACTTCGGCGCCAAGGTCACCCAGCATTTGGGCTGCCCACGGCCCTGCCAGCACACGACTCATGTCAATGACGCGGATCTGGGATAAAGGGTTGGTTGCCATAATATTCTGCTCTTTTCATTGAAAAACGATATCGACGGCGTGACCGAATGCGTCGACCCAGTCCATGACATAGAACGCGGCGCCAACTTGCCCAGCGGCGGCGGTTCCTCCAAGGATGAGCAGGCACTGCGTCAAGGATGAGCAGGAACGTACTGCGCGCGTAACTGAACCTTGCTGATCTTGCCGCTGGGCAAACGAGGCAGCTCCCCGACGAACTCGACCGACTTGGGACATTTGTAGCGCGCGATCAGCGTACGGCAATGTTCGATGATGATTTCCGGCCGCGCCGGGCATCCTCCCTTCAGCACGACCACGGCCTTGACCGACTCGCCCCAGACCGAATCCGGCACACCGATGACAGCCGCCTCGTAGACGTCAGGATGCTGCATCAATGCTTCCTCGACCTCCCGGCAGTAGACGTTTTCGCCGCCGGTGATGATCATGTCCTTCTTGCGGTCCACGAGGTAGATGAAGCCCTGCTCATCCATGCGCCCCATATCGCCGGTCTTGTACCAGCCATCGTCGAATGCCTCGCGGGTCGCTGCTTCGTTGCGCCAATAGCCTGAAAACAGCGTATTCGACTTCAACCAGATTTCGCCCGGTTCGCCGCAGGGACAATCCACGCCTTGGCTGTCCACGATACGAATGCTGGCGTGGTGCACGGGCTGGCCAACGGAGCCCAGCCGGCTTTGTTGCGCCGGCGTGCCATCGATGTAATGCTGGCTCGGATAGAGGCAGGTGGCATTACCTTCGGTCATGCCGTAACCGTTGGCGAAGATGGGCCCCATGTATTGGATCGCCTTGCGCAATACGGACACCGGCATCGGCGCTGCGGCGTACAGGAACAGGCGCAGGCTGGACAGGTCGTAACGCGGCAGGTCCGGCACCTGCAGCAGGGATTGCACCATGGTCGGCGCCATGTGCGTGTGTGTGACTCGCTGCGCCTCGATGGTTTCCAGGACCGCTTGCGGATCGAAACTCCGGTGCAGCACGACAGTGCCACCCATCCAGAATGTCGGCATCTGCAGGGACCGGCTACCGATGTGGAAGAGCGGCATCATCAGCAGGACGCGCGCCTCCAGACTGGTACCCAACTGGCCGGCCATGGCCTCGGCCATCGCCGCGTCCGCCCGGTTCGTACGCATCACCCCTTTCGGCCGGCCGGTGGTGCCGCTACTGTAGATCAGGTGCAGGATATCCTCGTCCGTCGCACGGAACGGCGCACCCTCGAGGCTGCCCGAAGCGAGCAGGTCTTCATAATGTACCGCCCACGACGGCAGATCGGCGGAATCGATGCACACGTAGAGCCTGATGTCATGCAGGCGCGAACGTATGCCGTCAATGACACCCAGGTACTGCCTTCAAAAAACAGCACGCTCGGCATTGCATCGTTGAGCATGTACTCGATCTCGGCGGCAGCCAGCCTGAAATTCACTGGCGCCGCGATAATCCCGGATAATTCGGCAGCCGCATAATATTCCAGGTACACAGAACAATTCATCGCCAGCATCGACACCCGGTCCTGCTTTTTTAACCCGACGTTCGCGAGCGCGGACGCCAGGCGGCTGGCCCGCTCGTACAGAGCCCGATAGGTCAGCCGTTGCTCGCCGTAGATCAGCGCGAGGTGTTCGGGGTAAAGTCTGGCATTGCGTTCAAGCGCATACCCAAGAGTTGCCATGGTCGGATTCCTTGTTGCCGTTACATGCCCCTGTGATGCAATGGAACATTTGAATGGTGTTTTGCATATCGCCCCCTGATGACCTACAACATCCCCTGCCCGCCGTCGACATTGATGGTCTGGCCGGTCATATAGCGCGAGTCCGGGCCGGACAGGAATACGACGGCACGGCCGATATCCTGCTCCGGCTCGCCCATGCGCCCCAAGGCGATCGTGCTCAGGTAGCGCTCTTTCTCGGCCGGATAAGCGGCAAAGTATTGCGCGCTCGCCTCGGTCATCGCGGCGGGGCAGATCACGTTGACATTGATTCCGTAGCGGCCCCACTCACGGGCCGCCACGCGCGACAAGCCGCGTATCCCCTCCTTGGCGGCCGCGTAAGCGCCAAAGCCACGGGTGCCTTCGATCCCGGTCAGAGAACCGAAATTGACGATACGACCTTCACCCTGCCTGCGCATATGCGGAAAGACCGCTTGCATGAAATAGAAACTGCCGTACAGGCCAGACTCCAGGGTCTGCTCCCACGTGGGATCGTCGATCATTTCCAGTGCGACTCCGGGTGCGCTGCTTTGCGCATTGTTGACCAAGATGTCGACCCGGCCCAGGCGGGCGATCGCCTGCGCCACCACGGCATCGGCGTCGGCACGCAGGCGCGCGTCGCCGCTTGCGGTCACGACCTCAACGCCGTGCCTGGCTAGCGCCGCCGCTGCGCTGTCCAGGGTTGACGTCGTGCGTCCCGTGAGCACCAGCTGCGCGCCTTCGGCTGCCAGCGCATGGGCGATGCCGAGCCCGAGGCCCTGACCACCGCCCGTGATGATTGCTACCTTGCCTTGCAGGATACCCATCATGCACCCTCCTCGTTCATTGACAAATGCGGATCCACGCGCACCCAGCCGCGCGGCACTTCCCGCGCCCAGCCCTCGGCCTGCAGCTTGAGCAGGTGCGCCAGCAGCGAGCGCGCCGCGAGCGCGTGGCGCCCGGCTGCCACGTCATCGTAGACGACGGGCAGCAGTTGTTCGATGGCGGCCGGTTCGGCACGCCGCAGCGCGCCCAGCACCTTGTTTTCGCGTGCCAGGCGGTGCGCCACCAGATGGGCGACATGGGCGCGCGGCGTGCCGATCAGAAAGCCATGGCCGGGCGCGATCGTTTCGATGTCCACCTCCTGCAGCGCCGCTAGCGATGCCAGGTAGGCCGCCATGTCGCCATCCGGCGGGTCGATGACCACCGTCGAGCCCTGCATGACATGGTCGCCACTAAACAGCATGCCTTCCTCTTCCAGCAAATAGCACACATGATTCGACGCATGGCCCGGGGTATGCAACACCCGCAGGGTTACGCCACCAAAGACCAGCCTGTCGCCGTGCGCCACGACCCGGTCCGGTTCGAAGCCATGGTCCTGGAACGCGCCCGCCGGCGCTGTCATGCCGATCAACTCGGCGCCGGTCCTCGCCGCCAACAGACGCGCAGCCGGCGAATGGTCGCGATGGGTATGCGTAACCAGCACGGCACGCACCCGTCCCTGCGCGGCGGCTACCAGCGCATCCACGTGGGCCGCGTGCGCGGGGCCGGGATCGATCACGACGAGGTCGTCGCCCTCTCCGATCAGATAACTGTTGGTGCCCGGTCCCGTCATCAGGCCCGAGTTGGGCGCGGCAATGCGGCGCACCCGTGCCGACAGCCGGGTCGCTACCCCGGGCACGATTACGCAAGATGCGTCGCCCTTGCCCAACGGGTCGAGCAGGCCGACTTCGGCGAAGGCGTGGTCGCCCTCGAGCAGGACCTGGCGCGCATCACCATTGCGGGCCACGCGCGGCTGCTGCGCCTGGATGACGGCGGGCTCGCGCATATGTGCCATCATGCCGGCACAGTCCGCGAATCCGGCGAGCGCCTCAAGCGTGCGCACGGTGGCGAAGGCGAGCTCGATCTCCCCGGCGGCGGCGCGCGCCAGTGCGTCGGACGGGCGCATCCAGCCGTGGGCGATGGTTTCGCGCTGGTCGGCGGCGCCGTGCTGGCCGGACGGTACCTGTGCCACGAAAAAGCGCGTGTCGAAGCGCTTGGGCAGGCCCAGCGGCGTGATCCAATGGCTGAAGTACAGTAGCCGCTCCGGCGTCAGCGTCAGCTGCCGCGCGCGGCACAGGCCCACGAGATCGAGGGTGCCGGCCGCCATCCGCTCGCGCGCGTCGGCGTAACAGGCCCTGGCGGCGGCGTCCTCGATCCGTACCGGCGTGCCGTCAGCCTCGTTGGCGAACAGGAATCCCGACTCCTCGAAGCATTCGCGCAGCGCCGCGATCCAGTAGGCAAGGCCGCCCCGATCGATGCCGAGCATGGCGCTGGCGCGGGCATCGTCCAAGCCCGATGCGAGCGCTGCGTAGTCCGGACCGCCGTCGGCCGGATCGAGCGCGCCGCCCGGAAAGACATACATGCCGCCCATGAACCTGGCCTGCCGTGTGCGCTGCACCAGGAAAACCTCGATCCCCTGCGCGCCGTCGCGCACCATCACCACCGTCGCCGCAGGACGCGGCCGCACCGGGGCGCCACCTGCGGCCATATCACCCAGTTCGCGCATGTCGCGAGCCTCTTCAAAAAGGAGCGACGCGCACTGCGCACCGCCGTGATCGGATCAGCCCAGCTCGGCGACCAGCTGCGGCACGATTTCGAACAGGTCGCCCACGATGCCATAGTCGGCCACGCCGAAGATTGGCGCTTCCGGATCCTTGTTGATGGCCACGATCGTTTTCGAATCCTTCATGCCGGCCAGGTGCTGGATCGCACCCGAGATGCCGACTGCGATGTACAGGGCGGGAGCGACGATCTTGCCGGTCTGCCCGACCTGCCAATCGTTCGGCACGTAGCCGGCATCGACTGCGGCACGCGACGCACCCATCGCGGCGCCGAGCTTGTCGGCCAGCGGTTCGAGCACCTTGAAGGCTTCGCCCGAACCCATGCCGCGTCCGCCGGAAACGATGATCTTGGCTGCGGTCAGTTCCGGACGGTCGGACTTGGCCAGCTCGCGCGAGACGAACACGCTAGTGCCGCTGTCGGCGACGGCCGGTACCTGCTCGATCGTCGCGTTCCCGCCGGCGGCCGCGGCGTCGAAGCCGGTGCTGCGCACCGTGATGACCTTGATCGGCTCGCTCGACTGCACGGTGGCGATCGCGTTGCCTGCATAGATTGGCCGCTCGAAGGTGTCCGGGCTGTCGACCTTGGTGATTTCCGAAATCTGACCCACGCCCAGTTTGGCGGCAACACGTGGCAGGATATTCTTGCCGTAGGCAGTCGCCGGCGCCAGCACATGCGAGTAATCGCGGGCCAGCGCGAGCGCCTGTTCGGCGACGTTTTCGGCCAGGCCGTCGCCCAGGTGGGGAGCATCGGCCACCAGGACCTTGGCTACGCCGGCGATCGCGGCCGCTGCTGCGACAGCGTCCGTGCACAAGTGGCCGGCGACCAGCACATGCACCTCGCCGCCGCAAGCTGCGGCGGCGGTGACGGTATGAAGTGTGCTTCCCTTGAGCGAAGCATTGTCGTGTTCAGCAATGACGAGTACGGCCATGATGGCTCCTTCGGTAAATTAGATGATCTTGGCTTCAGTGCGCAGCTTCGCGACCAGGGTGGCGACGTCGGGCACCAGAATGCCGGCCGAGCGCTTGGCCGGCTCGACCACTTTCAGGGTCTTCAGACGCGCAGTCACGTCGACACCTAGGCTGGCGGGCGTCTTGACTTCCAGCGGCTTCTTTTTGGCCTTCATGATGTTGGGAAGCGTCACGTAGCGCGGCTCGTTCAGGCGCAGGTCGGTGGTGACGATCGCCGGCAGGACCAGGCCCAGCGTTTCCAGGCCTCCATCGACCTCGCGCACGACGCTTGCGCGGCCATCGGCGATGGTCACTTTCGAGGCAAAGGTAGCTTGTGGCCAGCCCAGCAGTGCCGCCAGCATCTGACCGGTCTGGTTGCAATCGTCGTCGATGGCCTGCTTGCCCAGGATGATCAATTGAGGCTGCTCCTGATCGGCCAACACCTTGAGGAGGCGCGCCACGGCCAGCGGCTGCAAGTCCTCGTCGCTCTCGACCAGCACCCCACGGTCGGCGCCGATCGCCAGCGCGGTGCGCAGGGTTTCCTGGCACTGGGCAACGCCGCACGATACGACCACGACTTCGCTGGCGACACCCGCTTCCTTCAGGCGGATTGCTTCCTCGACCGCGATTTCGTCGAACGGATTCATCGACATCTTGACATTGTTCAGGTCCACACCCGAGCCGTCCGATTTGACCCGGACCTTGACGTTGTAGTCAACCACGCGCTTGACCGGCACCAGAATTTTCATGGCTTTACCCTCTTTCAGTACTAAACGTACGGTTTGTAAATATGAACGATGATTATATATCAGAACGATGACACGTAAACCCCTACGGGGACTGCATCGCGCAATGCCTTGTTCAATAAATAGAACATTGTTCATTTTTATTGCGGATGCGTTATCGAGATCGTAGAATGGCGCTCGGTTTCGCCCTTTTCAAACAACGACTAGGAGCCGCACGGCGTTTTCCCGATGACTGATGACAATTTCAACATCGAACACTTGCAACAATGGGTCGGCACTAAGGAAACCACCGCCGACGAGTTGAATGTGGCCCACGCCGTCGCACTGGCGGCATGCCTCGACCTGCCGGTCGCGCCCTTACCCGGCGATGCCTTGCCGCCGCTCTGGCACTGGATGTACTTCTGGCAAGCCGCCCCGCAGTCCCGCATCGGCAGCGACGGCCACCCCGAGCGCGGCGGTTTCCTGCCACCAGTGCCGCTGCCACGCCGCATGTGGGCAGGGGGCCGCCTGCGCTTCGACGCTCCGTTGCCAGTCGGTGCAGGCGCGCAGCGTACCTCGACGATCCTCGACCTGAAGGTGAAGGACGGGCGCAGCGGCCGTCTCGCCTTCGTCACCGTTGGCCATGAGATCAGGTACGGCGCGGAGGTGGCGATTCGTGAAGAGCAGGACATCGTCTACCGCGACCCGCCGCAGCCGGGCAGTCCGGCACCGTCCGGTCCGCCCGCCCCACGTGAGGCGGCGTGGGAGCGCCAGGTCGTTCCTGATCCGGTGTTGTTGTTCCGTTATTCGGCGCTGACCTTGAACGGCCATCGCATCCACTACGACCGGGCCTACGCCACCGACGTCGAAGGCTATCCCGGCCTCGTGGTGCACGGTCCCCTGATCGCGACGCTGCTGGCCGATCTGCTGCGGCGCCGGATACCCGATGCCAGACTCGCCGAGTTCAGTTTCCGGGCGTTGAGCCCACTGTTCGACACCGAGCCTTTCACGCTACGCGGCCAGCCCGACGCTGATGGCAAGACCCTACACTTGTGGGCTGAGAACATCCGCGGCGAACTGGCGATGCAGGCCACCGCCATCCTGGCCGCTCCCTTCCCTACCCGATAAGAAAGCCAAGCATGCCACTCCGACCCGACAACTACACCGACATCCGCGACGCCGTACGCGCCCTGTGCGCCCAGTTCCCGGCCGAATACTTCCGCAAGATCGACGAGGCACGCGCCTATCCAGAGGAATTCGTCGACGCGCTGACCAAGGCCGGCTGGATGGCGGCCCTGATTCCCCAGGAATACGGCGGCTCGGGCCTAGGCCTGACCGAGGCCTCGGTGATCATGGAAGAAATCAACCGCAGCGGCGGCAATTCCGGCGCCTGCCACGGCCAGATGTACAACATGGGAACCCTGCTGCGTCACGGCTCGGAAGAGCAGAAACGGCGTTATCTTCCGAAGATCGCCAGCGGCGAATTGCGCATGCAATCGATGGCCGTCACCGAACCGAGCACGGGCACCGACACCACCAAGATCAAGACGACAGCCGTGCGCAAGGGCGACCGTTACGTGATCAATGGACAGAAGGTGTGGATTTCGCGCGTCCAGCACTCGGACCTGATGATCCTGCTCGCGCGCACCACGCCGCTGGCGGAGGTCAAGAAAAAATCGGAAGGCATGTCGATTTTCATCGTCGACCTGCACGAGGCGATCGGCAACGGCCTGACCGTGCGCCCCATCCTCAACATGGTCAACCACGAAACGAACGAGCTGTTCTTCGAAAACCTTGAGATCCCAGCCGAGAACCTGATCGGCGAGGAAGGCAAGGGCTTCAAATACATCCTCGACGGTCTGAACGCCGAGCGCACGCTGATCGCCGCGGAATGCATCGGCGACGCCTACTGGTTCATCGACAAGATCACCCGCTATGCCAACGACCGCGTCGTCTTCGGCCGCCCGATCGGTCAGAACCAGGGCGTCCAGTTCCCGATTGCACGCGCCTATGTCAACCTGGAGGCGGCCAACCTGATGCGTTATAAGGCCTGCGAACTGTACGACGCTCACCTGCCTTGCGGCACCGAGGCAAACATGGCCAAGATGCTCGCCGCCGACTCTTCCTGGGAATCGGCAAACGTCTGCCTGCAGTTCCACGGCGGCTTCGGTTTCGCCTGCGAGTACGACGTCGAGCGCAAGTTCCGCGAGACGCGCCTCTACCAGGTGGCGCCGATCTCGACCAACCTGATCCTGTCGCACGTGGCCGAGCACGTGCTCGGACTGCCGCGTTCCTTCTGAGGCTTGCATGGACACCACCGCGGGAATCGCCCGCTCCTACTTGTTCGTGCCGGGGAATCGGCCAGAGCGTTATGCCAAAGCCTGCGCGGCCGGCGCCGATGTCGTCATCGTCGATCTGGAAGACGCTGTTCCGCCCGAGGAAAAGGCGTCTGCCAGGGAGGCCCTCGCCGCATGGCTGGACGATGCGCCACAAACGGTGCTAGTGCGGATCAACGCGGTGCAGACGCCGTGGTTCCGCGATGACCTGACGCTATGTGCCAAGGCAGGCGTGGCGGGCATTGTGTTGCCCAAGGCGGAGTCGGCCGACGATATCGCAACCGTTGTAAATGCCGGAGCACGCGCCGTACTTCCGCTGGTCGAAAGCGCGCGGGGCTTCTGGCACGCGCATACGCTGGCGCAGGCCGTGGGCGTGGAGCGGCTGGTCTTCGGCACGATCGATTTTTGCCTCGACCTGGGTTTGGTCGAGAGCAGCGAGCAATTGCAGTACTTCCGGTCGCAGTTTGTGCTGGTGTCGCGCCTGGCTGGTATCGCAGCGCCGGTGGACGGCGTCACGACCTCGTTGGACGACCCGGCTTTAGTCGAGGCGGACACCCTGCGTGCCCGGCGCGGGGGATTCGGCGGTAAGCTGTGCATCCATCCGCACCAGGTCGGCCATGTCAACCGCGGCTTTGCGCCCACGCCCGACGAGCTGAGCTGGGCGGGGCGAGTATTGGCAGCAGCGGCAGCCAGCGCCGGAGCAGCGGTCGCGGTCGACGGCAAGATGGTCGACCTACCGGTGCTGGCGATCGCCCGGCGCATGGTGGCCGAAGCGCAGCGCCGGCTGGACTGAACGGAAATCAGCCCTTCTCCCGCTCCAGCGCCAGGAACTCGGTGCGCAGTCCAAGATTGTTGCGCATCTCTCCCAGCAGGGCCGAGGTCACCGTCTCCTGAGCAGGCGTACGGATGCCCCGGCTCTCCATGCACATGTGGCGACAGCGGATCACAACCCCAACCGACAGCGGCGCCACATGCTCCATCAGCGCTTCTGCAATCTGCATCGTCAGCCTTTCCTGCACCTGCAGCCGCTTGGCAAAACAGTCGACCAGGCGTGTCATCTTCGACAGCCCGATGATCTTCCCATTGGGCGTATAACCGACGGTCGCGCTCCCGAAGAACGGCGCCAGGTGGTGTTCGCAGTGGCTATACACCGGGATACCGCGCACCACGATCAATTCGTTGTACTCCTGAGCGCCGTCCTCGAACACCTTCAGGATGCTGGCGGGGTCCTGCTCATAGCCCGAGGTCCAGTGCTGCCACGCGCGGCTGACCCGCTGGGGCGTGTCGTGCAGGCCCTGACGGTCGGGATCCTCGCCGAGATGACGCAGGAGGCGGCGCCAGTCATGTTCGGAAAAATCATCGTTTTGTTTCATTTCATTTCGTCCTTGGGAAACAGCGGCCTGCCGGATGACCGGGCCGCCATCAATGAACTCCGCCGAAAAAAAAGCCCGCCATAGGAGGGCTCAAAGGCCAGGCCGGCCCGTCGACAAATATTCACATATTCAATCATCGTTCACAAATATTATTGAGCACTCACCTTAGATAACCGACATCGGAAAACACAGGATGTCCGCGACGCCACCGTCGACCATCAGCATGTGCCCGTTGACATACGAACTCGCTTCGGACGCGAGAAAGATCGCAGCCCCGCCCAGTTCTTCCGGGTTACCCCAGCGGCCAACAGAGATATGGCTGCGCACCGTTTCCATCATGCGCGGGTTAGCCGTGACGGTTTCCGCCATATCCGTCAGAAAATACCCCGGGCAGATCCCATTGCAACGGATACCGTGCTGGCCGAGTTCCGCCGCGAGCGACTTGGTGAGACCCGCCACACCGTGCTTGCTGGCAACATAGGCCTGCAGCTTTTCCCGGCCCTTGGTAGAGACGAAGGAGCCGACATTGATGATGCGCCCCCCGCGCTGCGCGATCATCGGCCGCGCCACTTCGCGTGCCAGCAGGTACGTCGCCGTGAGATTGGTATTGATCGTCTGGTGCCAGCTTTCGAGTGTCGACGTGGCGAAGTCGTTCCAGATGCAGACGCCAGCGTTGTTGAGCAAGATATCGATGCGACCATGCCGGTCCAGTACTGCCGCGACCGCGTCGATGATCCCGTTTTCGTCCGTCAGGTCGAACGCCTGGACGTCTACCCTGCCGCCTTCGGCGCGAATCCGCAAGGCCGCTTCGACCAGACGCGCGGCATCGCGCGCTGCGAGTATCACTGTCGCGCCAGCCGACGCAAGCGCTCGCGCCATTTCGAAGCCGAGCCCGCGTGACGCACCGGTGACGAGCGCGATTTTTCCACCCAGTGCGAATTGCTTCATGCATTCCTCTATTTCTATTGCTCAAGTCGATCCGACGCAAGTCGCACGATTGCGACTGCGGAATTGACGCGCCTCATAAATTCATCCAATTTATGAACGTTGTTGTTATATTAGAACCAAATCCAAATCATATCCACGCCAAGTCGCAGGCGCCGGCGTACCGGCGGCCAAGCAAGGACAGATCCGATCATGGTTGCAGGAGCGCCGTCGCTAGGCCGGTGGCGCGTCCGTATCAGTGCTGATTCTCGAGCATGTACACCACTGGATCAGTGTGCAAGGTGAACTGGGCAGAATGGCTGCCGAGGCCAATCAAGGGGCCGGGGTTTTCGGTCGAGGATGTGGTGCCGGTTGCAATAGCCACCAGCGAGAGTGCGAGCGTGAGTGCCAGCGCAACGATCAGACGGCCTGAACGAGGGCGGGCGCCATGCTTGTCAAAGCGGGCTTTCGGCAAAACGCGAATGGTGCGCATGCTGGTCTCCTGTAAAGTCGATGCCATTTTTTTCAACATGGCTTGCGCAGTCAGGCTTACCTAGACTGCATTTCAATAATAGAACAGTATTCGTTTAGTTGCTTATATTTTTTTATTATCGTCGCGACCCGGCATCACAGCCCAATAGGAAATCCTTCGTCCCCTCCCTCGCACAGAGAAAGCTGCGTTATAATTTTAGAACGTCGTTCGCATATATACAATATGCAGAAAGCGGCGCATATCGACATTCAAGGAGACAGCATGAGCATCAGTTTCGACAACCGGGTTGCAATCATCACCGGCTCCGGTGGCGGCCTCGGCAGTACCTATGCGCTTGAAATCGCCAAACGCGGCGGCGCCGTCGTTGTCAATGACCTAGGCGGAACTTTCGACGGCAGCGGCCAGTCGCATTCCATGGCCGACGCCGTCGTCGACCGGATCAAGGCGACCGGTGGACGGGCCGTCGCCAACTACGATTCGGTCGGCACCCGTGCGGGCGGCGAGGCGATCGTCCAGGCGGCGCTTGACGCCTTCGGACGCGTGGACATCGTCATCAACAATGCCGGCCACTTGCGCAACGCGCCATTCGAGGACATCGACGACGCCCTTCTCGATTCGATCATCGATGTCCACCTGAAGGGTGCCTTTTACGTCACGCAACCGGCTTACCGGCTCATGAAGAAACAAGGTTATGGGCGCGTCGTGTTTGCCTCGTCGGCGGCCGGAATGCTGGGCAATCCGGAGCAGGCCGCCTACGGCGCCGCCAAGGCCGGTCTGATCGGCCTGATGAACATTCTGTCACTGGAAGGCCAGCGCCATGGCGTCTTGTGCAACGCTCTGTTGCCGGTCGCCGCCAGCCGTATGGCGGCAGCGATGCCACCTGAACAGTTGAAACAGGTTGCGGAGGAATTCAGCGCCGTCGCCTCCATCGTGGGCAACTCGCTTGACCCGCAATTCGTCACCCCGCTTGCCGTTTACCTGGCGAGCGAGCAATGCGAGAGCACCCATGCCATCTATTCGGCGACTTGGGGCCGTTATGCGCGGGCCTTTGTCGGCCTTGCTGAGGGCTGGCGCGGGCCGCGCACCACGCCGGCGACGGTGGACGATATCGCTGCGCACTGGAACCAGATCAGTTCTTACGAACGTTTCGATGTGCCCGGCTCGCTGAACGACGAATTTGCAATTCTGGCAAAACAGATCGCCGCACAGGGCTGACCATTTCCCCGACCATCAGGCGGCAACGCGCCATCGGCTGTCGCATCCTCTCTACCGCACGATCTGGATCTGCATCCTGGCGGCCAACATCAGCGTCTGGATGCAAAACGTCGCGGCCGCCTGGCTGATGACCAGCCTTACCCGGTCACCACTGATGGTAGCGCTGATCCAGACGGCGACCACGCTACCGGCTTTCCTGTTCTGTTTGCCTGCGAGGGTGCTGGCCGACCAGGTCGACCGGCGGCGCCTGCTGATCATTTTCCACACCCCGATGCTGTGCACGTCGACCCTGCTGCCGGTGCTGGTCCGCCCGGTGCTTATGGGTTGTTGTTGGCCAGCATGGGTGGCGGTGCGGTCATCGCCGGAATATTCCTCGGTCAGTTGCGTGCCCGTGTGACGATCGGCTCGATGGCCGCTGGCGGTCCGGTGGTATTTGCTCTGGCCATGCTGGGCGCTGCCTGGATTGAGCACCTGCTTCCGCTGTGCGCCACTCTGCAGGCCGGTGAACGCCCGTGCACGACCTAGTTCATCACCGAGCCGTATCCGCCGGCCGCATGACGGCGGCACACGGTCAGCGCGGGACGGCCAAACCGCTCACGCGGCGCGCGACACCCAACAGTATCTCGCGCAGCCGGTCGATATTGGCCTCGAAGCGCTCCAGCGGCGCGCCAATCGCCATCGCCGCGATCACGGTGCCGTCCGGGGAGCGGACCGGCACCGACATGCCGGCGGATTCTGATACCAGTTCGCCCTTGCTGACCGCGATCCCGGTCTTTCGTATCTGTGCCAGTTCGGCCAACAGCGCTTCCCGCGTACTCTTGGTTCTTGGCGTGAGCGCTGCGAGCTCGACGGTGTCGAGGTAGGTATCGAGGAAAGTGGCCGGCGCATGAGCCAGCAGGACGCGTCCGGCGGCCGTACAGTACAACGGCCGGCGCTGCCCCACGGTCATCGAATAGCGCACCGACTGCGCGCTTTCCAGCACCTCGACATACGTGACGACCTTTTCCTCGACGTCGAGTACGCCGAGATAGACGGTCTCCTTGCAGGCACTGCTCAGTTCGACCATGAACGGCCTGAGCACCTTCGCGACATTCCACGCCGCCATCACGTTGGCCGACATCCGAAAGATGGCTGGCCCCAATCGGTAGCGGGTCCCGTCATGCATCAGGTAGGCTTCCAGCACCAGGGGGCGCAGCAGGTTGAGGAGGCTGCTTTTGGGCGTATCGAGGGCGACGTTCAGCTCCGCAAGCGTCATGCCGTCGGAACTCGCCGCGAGTGCATCGAACAGCCCCAGAAGGCGCATCAGGGAGCGTGGGCCGAGGCTCTCCTTCTCGACGGCGGGTGGATGTTCCGGCTTCATATCGCTGTCCCCTTAGAAATTTTTATCAAGGTTTTCCTGGCGTTCGCCAAGAACCGATCGCCTGCCATCCTGACGCTATCCTCCGCCATCAGTGCAGCGTACACGCTGCACTGCGGCGCCATATCTCACATGGCTACACGCCCAGGGCCGCGTGCACGGCATCGGCCACTGGGCGCAGCGGATTCTCGGCTTCGCTGGCGGGGTTGAACAGCTTGTTGTGGCAGATCGCCACCGCGAGGCCGGTTTCGGGATCGGCCCACCCGAACGAATTGCCCTGACCCGGATGGCACAGAGCACGGGCGTGGCGTGCCGCCGCCACTGGCGGATGGGCACCGCCGAACCAGAAACCACCGATCGTGATGGGGATCGGAAAGCCGAACATGACCGGATCGGCTTCCTCGCTGTTGGCGCGCGGCGTGGCCAGCGAGGCCACGAGTTCGCGCGACAGCAGACGCACGCCGTCAAGTTCGCCACCATTGGCCAGCATGGCCCAAAACCGCGCTTCGCTGCGCGCATTGAAGATGCCGCCCACGCCTGCAACCTCGGCGCGCCTCACATCCGGGCGGTCGAACACGCGTGGGGTCAGCGCTACCTGGTCCGGCATCGACGCCAGGAACAGCGGCGGAAGATACTCGGGCGGCACCGGCGTCATGGCATCGACGTGACGCGCCAGGCGCGGCACCGCCTCGTCCGGCAAGCCAATCCAGAGGTCGGTGATGCCGAGCGGCCCGGCGATTTCCTCCCTGACGAAGCGTCCGAGCGAACGATGCTTCGGATCGGCGCGCCGCACCAGTTCGCCGACGATCCAGCCGAAGGTCATCGACAGGTACAAGGTCTTGGTGCCCGGTTCCGCCAGCGGTTCCAGGTCGGCGATGGCACGCGTCATCCAGTCCCAGTCGCACATGCGTTCGGGCGTCACGCCGAGCGGCATCTGCGGCACGCAGGCGCGGTGCGTCAGCACGTCGCGCACCGTCGTGGCCTGCTTGCCTTTGGCGCCATATTCGGGCCAGTAACGCACCACCGGGGCGTCGTAGTCGATCAGGCCGCGGTCAGCGAGGATATGCAGCGCGGTAGCCGCGACCGCCTTGGTGACCGAATATACGTTGAACAGGGTATCGCCATCGACCTTGCGCCCGCTCTGCTGGTCAGCGTAACCGCTCCAGGCATCGATGACCAGTTTGCCGTCGAGGTAGGCAGCAACCTGGACACCGATCTCCCCTCCCTCGGGGTGGC
>NZ_BADI01000278.1:0-1121 GCF_000333555.1 Herbaspirillum sp. B65
CCTTCTTTATCGCCTTCAGCCATTCGTGCAGCATGCCCGGCGGCGGCACGCGCCCGTCGGCGGAGGTATAGCCTTCGCTAATCTCGACCTTGCGCTCGCCGACGTAGATGCAGCGGTTGCCGTCTGCGGTGGTGCGGGTGGTGAATTCCCAGTCCTTCTTCAGTTCCTTCGGCATGTAGCGGTTGAAGGCGTCCGGGGTTTCGTAGAAATGGGTGTCCGCGTCGTAGATCGGACCGGAATAATTTTGCATGCTGGTCTCCTGGATGTTCGGTTGATGACGCTTCTGCGTCCTGAAACCATTTTTGCCCAGTGATCGCGCATAAAAAACAACGATATTAGGATTAGAAATCTTCATATCGTTTTAATATAATTTCTCGACATCCCTCAACATCCCTCTCATCAGGAAGCCATGGAACTCAGACACTTGCGACACTTCGTCGCCGTGGCCGAAGAGCTGCACTTCGGCCGCGCCGCCGCCCGTCTTGGCATGGCCCAGCCTCCGCTGAGCCAGTCGTTGATGCGCCTTGAGGCGAACCTCGGCGTCGCCCTGCTTGACCGCAAGCAATACCACGTCACACTTACGCCCGCCGGCCAGGCCCTGCTCAAGGAAGCACGCCCGCTGCTGGCCCAGGCCGCACTGACGGAAAAGGCGGTGCACCGGGCCGCGGCCGGGGTACTTCCGCATCTGCGGCTGGCATTCGTACCGATGAGCATGATGCGCGCCCTGCCCCAAGCGATCCAGCGATTCCGCCGGTCCTGGCCGGGTGTGCAGGTGCAACTGGCCGAGCGGTCCAGCCGCAACACGGTCGAGAACCTGCGCAACGGGAATATCGACCTCGGCATCGTGGTGCCCAGCCTGGTCGACACGGCAGGTCTCGAGCTGCGCATCGTCGAACGCGCCCGCGTCGTCGCTGCGATCCCGTCCCGCTGGCCCCTCGGCAAGCGCGAGTCGGTGCGCCTGGCCGAGCTGGCCGACAGCAGCTTCGTACTGTTTCCGCAGCAAATGATGAACGACTTCTACACCGCGTTCGAGACGACTTGCCGGCGCGCCGGTTTTACCCCCGACATCAGCCAGCAGGTGAAACAGGCCTACACCATGTTCAATCTGGTCGCCAACGGCC
>NZ_BADI01000277.1:0-1304 GCF_000333555.1 Herbaspirillum sp. B65
GATGGTGGTGTGGGGCTTGTCAGCCACGCTGGGCAACCTGGACCAGGCGATGCAAGCCCTGCTGGGCCCGGCCCGGGCCGAACAGGGCGTGCTGGTGCGCGGTGAGCAGCGCAAGCACATCGTCATCGATACCCTGTTGCCGCCGCAACCGGCGCGCTTTGCCTGGGCCGGCCACCTGGGCATCCAGATGCTGCCAGCCGTGGTGCAGGAGATCGCCTCCAGCAACAATACCCTGATCTTCACCAACACCCGCTCGCAAGCTGAACTCTGGTACCAGAACCTGCTGGCTGCACGCCCCGACTGGGCTGGCATCATCGCCCTGCACCACGGCTCGCTGGATCGCGCAGTGCGGGAGTGGGTCGAACAAGGCTTGCGCGACGGCCGCCTCAAGGCGGTGGTCTGCACCTCCAGCCTGGACCTGGGGGTGGACTTCACCCCGGTGGAGCGCGTGCTGCAGATCGGCAGTGCGCGCGGCGTGGCCCGCCTGCTGCAGCGTGCCGGCCGCTCCGGCCACGCGCCGGGCCGCAGTTCGCGCGCCACCCTGGTGCCGACCAACAGCCTGGAACTGGTCGAGGCCGCCGCCGCCCAGGATGCGGTGGCCGCCGGTCGAGTGGAGCACAGGCCGATCCCGGAGGCGCCCCTGGACGTGCTGGTGCAGCATCTGGTGACCATTGCCCTGGGCGGCGGTTTCCAGGCCGAAGCGCTGCTGGCCGAGGTACGCCAGGCCTGGTCCTATCGCGACCTGCGCCAGGATCAGTGGCAATGGGCACTGGACTTCGTCGTGCGTGGTGGCCAGAGCCTGACGGCCTATCCCGAATACCACCGCGTGCGCGCCGGCGCAGATGGGGTCTACCGGGTCGAGGTTGCGGCCATTGCGCGCCGGCATCGCATGAACATCGGCACCATCGTCGCCGACGCCAGCCTGCACGTGCAATACATGAAGGGCGGACGCATCGGCACCATCGAAGAAGGCTTCATTGCCCGCCTGCGGCCGGGTGACCGCTTCCTCTTCGGCGGACGGGTGCTGGAGTTCGTGCGGGTGCATGAGATGACCGCCTGGGTGCGTCGCAGCAACGCCGCCAGTGGTGCGGTTCCGCGCTGGCAAGGCGGGCGGATACCGCTGTCTTCGACCCTGGCCCACGCCGTGCTGGAGCGCCTGCAACAGGCCGAGCAAGCACGCTTCGAAGGCCCCGAGATGCAAGCCGTACAGCCACTGCTGGCGCTGCAGCACGCCTGGTCGGCCCTGCCCACCAGCCAGCGGCTGGTGCTGGAAACCCTCAAGAGCCGCGAAGGCTATCACTGTC
>NZ_BADI01000276.1:0-1519 GCF_000333555.1 Herbaspirillum sp. B65
CGATCCCGACAACATCCGCAGTGCCCTCTTTGCAGCCTGGGATGAGCTGGACTGGCAGGGCCGCTTCCTGCTTTCCAAACTGATCGGCGGCGGCTTCCGGGTGGGCGTGTCGCGCCTGCTGGTCACGCGCGCGCTGGCGGCAGTGGCGCAGCTCGATCCCAAACTGCTGGCCCAGCGCATGGTCGGCTGGACCGATGGCCGTGCGCGGCCCGATGCCGAAAGCTTCGCCCAGTTGATCGCCCCTGCTGACGGCCAGGATCATCGTCTGCAAGGTGGCCAACCCTATCCCTTCTTCCTGGCCCATCCCTTGATGGATCCGCCCCAGACCCTGGGCGCGCTGTCGCACTGGCAGGTGGAATGGAAATACGATGGCATCCGCGCCCAGCTGGTAAGGCGCCACGGCCGCAACTGGCTATGGTCGCGCGGTGAAGAATTGATCACCGAACGCTTTCCTGAACTGGCCGCACTGGACCTGCCCGATGGCACGGTGATCGATGGCGAGATCGTCATCCGCCTGCCCGAGACGAGCCAACCCGATGATCGCGTGGCCCCGTTCGCCGACCTGCAAAAGCGTATTGGCCGCAAGCACCTCAGCGCCCGCCTGCTGGCCGAGCTCCCGGCCGGACTGATCGCCTACGATCTGCTGGAACAACACGGCCACGACCTGCGCGGCCTGCCGCAACACCAACGGCGCACGCGGCTGGAAGCCCTGGTGCACGCCCATGCCGCGCCGGCGCTGATGCTGGCCCCGCAGATCACCGCCAGCGACTGGGCGGCACTGGAACAGTTGCGCGCCACCTCGCGCCAGCGTGGCGTGGAAGGCATGATGCTCAAGCAGGTGCAGGCCCATTACGGGATCGGCCGTACCCGCAATGTCGGCACCTGGTGGAAATGGAAGGTCGATCCCTATTCCATCGACGCCGTGCTGATCTACGCCCAGGCCGGCCACGGACGGCGCGCCTCGCTCTATACCGATTACACCTTCGCGGTGTGGGATGGCCCCGAAACGCCGCACGGTCAGCGCAAGCTGGTGCCCTTCGCCAAGGCCTATTCAGGCCTCACCGATGCCGAGATTGCCGTAGTCGACCAGGCCATCCGCAAGACTACCATCGAGAAATTCGGGCCGGTGCGCAGCGTCAAGCCGAGCATGGTCTTCGAGATCGGTTTCGAGGGCATTGCACTGTCTTCGCGTCACAAGGCCGGTATTGCCGTGCGCTTCCCGCGCATCCTGCGCCAGCGCCTGGACAAGACGGTCGAACAGGCCGATACCCTGGAGAGCTTGCGCGCGCTGCTGGCGCCTCTTTCATCCTCCGCCCCGCAAGATGACTAGCCCGCGCCGTCCCGACCGCCCCGCCAACAGGCGGCCCTGGCCGCAGCCGAACACTGGGTCACCCAGCGCGGCTGGCAGGTATTCGACTTCCAGTATGCGCTTTGGCAGGCCGCCAAGCAGGGCAAAAGCGGCTGCTGCAATCGGGCACCGGCTCGGGCAAAACTATGCGGTCTGGTTCGGCGCCCTGCT
>NZ_BADI01000275.1:0-2196 GCF_000333555.1 Herbaspirillum sp. B65
ATTGATAATCGCAATGCGACATGCTTGAGCAAAATAACATCCTGGTTGCCAGCCAAGTACTGCGCGACTTTAAACAGATCTGAAGTTGCAATAAGTGCCGTCGATGATGCCGCTGCAGCATTCTTGCACTTGTCCGTAAATTGATCTGGCCTATTTTCTGGAGCTAATAGTCTGTAACCATTCCCAAAAAGAACCCCTTTCGCTGGAAGATCTACTGAGTCCCGCGCAAGATCTTCAGTAACGTTCATAGCGAGCTGACGCAACTTATCAACGTTAATTGCCTTACTATCTTTCCCCTCGGCCTCTCCGATCATACGTCCTTCACTCGACTCGAATACAACATCAAACTCGGACTCGGAATCCTTATACGCTGCTGCCTCAAAACCTAAAAGCGCCAACGCATCAATGATGGCATTTTCTAATGGCTTTCCTTTTTCAAATAGTAGATTCCGAAGTCGAGCACTTTCCTTCAACTGCTTCCTGAGCACTTCCTTCTCTCGTTGAATTTCCTCAAGTTTGGACTCTAGCTCGAGCAAACTGGTACGAATAGATATCTCTAAATTCGACTCATATTCTGGGATTTGCGCCCAATCGGGCTCGGGAGATGCGTCTCCATCACTTTTGACCACCTTATCTAACGCAACAATCGCGCCTGCCAATTTCACCGAAAATTGACGTGCAACATCGCTATAGTCCCCATCTTCGTCAAAGAAATCGTCACTTGTGAAATCCAAATTCGGCAAACAGAAGAATGCGCCACCTTTATCGTTTCGCAAAAAAGTACCAACAGCTTTGTCTCCGGCCTTTGTCAAGATTGAAGGAGATTTCCCACTCTGCGGAGAGATAACAACCTCGTAAAAAGAATATTGTTCAAACTCATTCCAATAAGGTGCAAGTAGCTCTGCCCCCTTAGGCGATAGTTTCATTCCTCTACCCCGCGTTAACACAGGTTTGAGATTAAGCGGAAGGCATTCATAGTTACTATAAAGACTAACGTGGGTAGTGACCTTTTCATTGCGCCCTGTACCCGAACGTGTACGCTGACCGGTGTCTACGTAAACTTCCTGCAACGGAGGAAGAAAAACGACTATCATTCGCCCGGCATCAAAAGCATCGGTTAGCTCTCGTCTCCAATGCTCACATTGCTCCCTTAACGCAAACGAACGAGAGCTAGTGAGTGAATGCTTCCCCTGAAAGGTATCTGCATACTTGAAATACTCCGCGATCAGGGGCCGGAATATTATTATGTCCCAGTCCAGCAGCGAGATCTTGTCGTCAAAGTTACGTTCTTCGATATCGTCGGAGGCAAAATACACCCCAACGGAAAGTATTTTTTTTGTGCCCATTTCACAGTCTGAATTTGGCGTATCGGTCGCCAGTACCGTAAGAATTGCGAGGTTATTGACTAAGTTTGTCGCTAAGGCCGAGCCCCCCCTCAGTCAAGAAATTTTAGGTTATCTACGTATCCTATTCGTTCCAGGTACTTGTTCTTGCAGCTTCCATTGACGCTGCATCCTGAGTTAAAGCAGCATATTTAGCGTCAAAATGTTTTTCGGCATCTTGCCTGCTTTTAGAACCTCCGCAATCCCATAGGTACCCAACATACAGCCCCATAGGGGCTTATGTTAAGTAATTCTATTTACCTTTAGCTGGTGGCTTATGGGTGGGAAGCGTTGGATGCTTAGGCTTCGTCGGTGGATTTACGTGATGGCGACGGTCATCTTGCCCATCTTCACGTTTTGGCTTGGGCCCAGGTTTAATAAATAGTTCAGCCATACCCCCCCCTTTTTTTTAAAGTAAAAACTGACTTTCGCTCGTGAATTTAATATGTCGTGTACAAATGGCTCACACACGTACCGCAAACAGAACGCCCTTTTTCGGCACATTTAACACGAGCTGAACTTTCACTCTGGCAACTGAAGAAATTGCCAGCAGATTCGCTCTTGTCCATTTTTTTACAAATCGACTTGGTGGCGGGCGTGCATTCGTTTTCCCCCGGGACCATTTCTGCATGGAAAAGATGATACTCTCCGGTATCGCCGCGCTTCTTTAACGTATATTGAACCGCCCCGGCTGCACTAGACACTTTCAGCCTGTGGAAATACTGCTGTTCGAACTGTACCGGAGAAACGTGCCGCTATAGNAATGCCGACGTTTCGGGTTGTAGACATCTCGATGTAATCGACACATCCGAAC
>NZ_BADI01000274.1:0-2344 GCF_000333555.1 Herbaspirillum sp. B65
GATGACGTCGGTCATGCTGACCAGCTCCATGCGCATGGTCTCGAAGTTGAATTCGGCGCCCACGGGATTGTTCATCCAGCCGTTGGCGATCAGGATCCACAGCGCCGACAGGTTCGAACCCACCGCCACCAGCACGGTGACGATCAGGTGCTGCTTGCGCGAGAGCTTGTCCCAGCCGAAGAAGAACAGACCCACGAAGGTCGATTCCATGAAGAAGGCCATCAAGCCTTCGATGGCCAGCGGGGTGCCGAAGATGTCACCCACGTAGTGCGAGTAATAGGACCAGTTGGTACCGAACTGGAATTCCAGTGTGATGCCGGTGGCCACGCCCATGGCGAAGTTGATGCCGAACAGCTTGCCCCAGAAGCGGGTCATGTCCTTGTAGATCTGGTTGCCGGTCATGACGTAGACCGACTCCATGATGACCAGGATCCAGGACAGGCCTAGCGTCAAGGGGACGAACAGGAAGTGATAGAGCGCAGTGACGGCAAACTGCAGCCGTGACAGCGAAACGACTTCATCGATGGGAACCATGTTGTGTTACTCCGGTTGTTGTTTGGCGGATAGGTCTTGGTGTTGTGCGGTTGCCGCAGGCGAGGTGAAGGACAGCATGCGCTGCTCCACGCTCTGCACCGGCATCTGCATGTGCTTGGCTTCGGGATGCGCGAAGAAGGTCTTGGCCAGTACCGTGATGAGGGCGATCTTGATCACCAGCAGCACGGTGATCTCCACTCCCAGCGGCAGCCGGGTCAGGCGGGGCCATTGCCATGGCCGTTTGCGGGAAGGGTGTGTGAGTTGCATCTGGCTTACTCCTTTTCACTGGCGCCGCCGACGCGGAACTTGTCGCGCACGTCCAGCAGCTTCTTGACCTTGGAACCCATCTTCATCAGCGACACCAGCGTTTCCGGCGACAGACGCTGCACGTCGTCGAACCAGGAACTGGACAGTTCGATCAGTTCATACATCTCGCGCATCCGTTTCTGCACTTCCTTTTCATCCTTGCTGCCCGGCTGCTCCAGCAGGGCGTCGCGCAGCATGGACAGCGTAGGTTCGATCTCGCGTCGGCGACGCTCTTCCAGCAGCACCTTGAAGATGTCCCAGATGTCGCCGGGCGGTTCGAAATATTCACGGCGATCATTGGGTTTGTGCAGCAGGCGCACCAGTCGCCACGACTGCAATTCCTTCAAGCCCATGCTCACGTTGGAGCGCGAGAAGCTGAGGTACTCCGCAATCTCGTCGGCGTTGAGCGCGCGCCCACAGATATAGAGCAGCGCGTAGATCTGGCCTACAGTCCGATTGATCCCCCAGCGGCTGCCCATCTCGCCGAAATGGCCGATGAAGCGCTGCATCATGGGGCTGAGTACCTTGTTTTCCATGTCAAATACTTTCGAAATTTCAGTAATTACTGAAATTTAAAACAAATGCTTGACCCATCGCAATGCCACGCGCCTGCGTATTTGCTGATAACAGTCATTACGGATGAGAATGACCCACGCCCAGCGCGGATGGCGCAGGCGTTGATCGCGAGCAGGCGGTTGGCAGGGCGTGACGTTGGGTATCCCTTAATCGTCACGACGACATCGCGTCTTGTGAACTTCCCGGTTTCACAAGTACGCAGCCCTGTGTTGCGCTGCATGAAGATATTTTCACGCTTTCCTAGACGGACAGAAGAGCTTGGCCGAGAGGAAACATGATGCGGATCAAATAAGCTGCATTTGCAATTCAATCCTGGCGTGGGGTGGCGTGGGTGATGGTGTTGGTTGCCTGGTTCAGTGATCTGGTTTATCTGTGGGTGGCGCTGCGGCCACCGAAGGGAAGCGCAGGCTGAAGCGAATCCAGCCCGGCTGGGGACACTCCACCGTCGCCGTGCCGCGGTGCAAGGCCATGATGGCCTTGACGATGGCCAGCCCCAGGCCATTGGATTCGGTCAGCGCGCTGCGCGAGCGGTCGCCGCGATAGAAGCGGTCGAACATGCGCGCCATCACCTGGGGCGTGACATTCCCGCTGCGGTTGTCTACCAGGATGCGGCTGCCGCTGGCATCGCCCTCGGCCTGGATGCGGATGATGCTATCGGGTTCGCCATAGCGCACCGCGTTGATGATCAGGTTGCTCACCGCCCGGCGCCACATATCCAGGTTGGCCTGGCATATCCCTTGTGCCTGCAGCGCGAAGTGCATCCCGCGTTCGTCAGCGATGCCCTCGAAATAGTCAATGATCTTGGCCAGCTCTTCCTGCAGATCCAGGGCGCTGCATTCCACTGCCAGCGTGCTGTGGTCGGCCTGGGCCAGGAACAGGATGTTTTCCACGATGCGCGCCAGTCGCTGCAATCTTCCACGTCGATCCA
>NZ_BADI01000273.1:0-436 GCF_000333555.1 Herbaspirillum sp. B65
CTGGAATCGGTATTTCGCTACGCCAACATCTTCCCGCGAGCACTGGCCCTGATCAGCTCGGGCATGATCGATGTGAAGCCCTTCATCTCGCGCAGCTTCCCCTTCTCGCAAAGCATCCGCGCTTTCGAAGAAGCCGCCAGCGGCCAGCCGCAGGATGTGAAGATCCAGATCGAAATGGCAGGCTGAACATGGCCGATATCCTCTGCCAGGGCTTGTCCAAGCATTACGCCGGTGGCCCGCCGGTGCTGCATCCGCTGGACCTGAAGATCGATGACGGCTCAACATGGAACTCGACATCAAGGGCCCGACCTTTGTGGGGGACACCCTGCACGTCGAGTGCGAAGTGATCGAAAACCGCCCGAGCAAGAACCGTCCCGGCCTGGCGCTGGTGCGCACCCGCAATCGCGTCATCAAGCAGGACGGCACCGAAGTGATG
>NZ_BADI01000272.1:0-8708 GCF_000333555.1 Herbaspirillum sp. B65
GGGCTTCAGATGGGCGCACAGATCTTCGACCGCGAGCAAGCCAGCGTCACCACCGTGACCCAGAACGAAGACGACTTCGTAAAGAACCTGGTGACCATCCTGGCCGAAGAGCGCCTGGCCCTGGCCGATTACCGCCCAGAAGCCTTCGTCAAGGGTGACCTGACGCAGGAAGCGGCCTGAGCATAGCGGGTCAACATCTCAATATGAGGCCGGTGCCACTAGGCGCCGGCATAGGAGCAGTCACATGGACGTAAAAGTTATTGCGCGGCAGTCGCTCATGCACGGCCGCCTCAATCTGCGTAAGGGTGAGGTAGTTGAGATCCCAGAAGCAATCGCTGCCGAGTTGGAGCGGGTATCCCTGGTGAAGCGCGTGGAGACCGAGCCAGTTGCGCCTGTTGCCCCGACTAAGGGGAGCACAGCGAACACCCGTACCAGCCGCTCCAAGAAGGAGCCGGCGCCAGCTCCAGCGGGCGATGCGAATCCGAATGTCCCTCAGGGCGGTACCAATGCGAACAGTCTCATCGACGGCGCGCAAGGCGGCCAGGAAGGAATACTGGCCAACGTGGTACAGACGTCTGCACAAGCCCCTGTTGCTGCCGGCGACCAGGAGCCGCCCCCGGATGGGATGGACGGGGCTGTAAAGGAGCCGGGCGCGGACGGTGGCGAGGGGGGCTGATCCATGCCGCTCGTTTCCCTGGATGTGGCCAAGATGCACCTGAAGGTAGATGAGGTCGATGAGGATGCCAGCATCGAGATCTACTTGGGCGCGGCAGAATCGACGGCCGTAGAGTTTCTGAATCGCCGGGTGTTCGAATCGGATGAGGCGATGGCGCAAGCCGTGGCCGCTGATACGGCAGGGGAAGCGCCCATGGTGGTCAATCCTGCCGTCCAGGCCGCCATCCTGCTGATTCTCGGCCATCTCTATGAGCATCGATCTGACGTGGTCGCGGTACGAGACATCTACGAACTGCCGCGCGGATCGCAGTCTCTGCTGCAGCCGTATCGCAAGTGTATGGGGGTCTGATGACGCTCGATGAACCGATGGCCGGCGAACTGAATCGCCGGGTGCAGATCCGGCATCGACAGGATCTGCCGCTGGCCGATGCCGAATTGGCCCATGAGTTTGGAGCAGGCCGGCACCGCTGGGCCAAGATCGAGCCGGTGGGTGCCGCTACCTATGCCGGGAGCGTGCAGATTGATGAAAAGGTCACGCATCGCATCTTTCTGCGGCGGATCGACGGCATTACCTCCGATCATGAAATCATGCATGGCGACCAGGTGTACCGGGTGCGAAGGTCGATGGCCATGAACGGGGCGCCGCGTTTCACCATGTTGGAAGTCGAGGAGCTCTGAGATGGCCAAAGATCAAGGCTTCTACATGCACTTTGAGGGCTTCGACGGCTTCGACAAGAAGATCGATTTCGACAAGAAGCAGATCCGCCGTGCCATGCGGCAGTCCGGGCGTGCGGTCCAGATGGCCGCCCGCAAGTTGGTGGCGAAGTCTGTGCGCTCCCAGCCCGGTGCCTATCCGGGGCGCCGGACAGGGCGCCTGCAGCGCTCGATCAAGCTCAAGGTCTCGCGCTCGGGCTTCCTGGTCCGCGTGGCGCCGCAATTGACCAGCGACATGAAGCAGTTCTATCCGGCATTCCTGCACTACGGCGTCAAGCGCAAGCCGGGCGGTAAGCGTAAGGCAGGCGGTAAGGGCGGCGGCAGCAACCGCGTCGAGCCGCGAGGTAATTACATGGTCGACGCACTCACCGACCGCGGTGAGGAAGTGCGACGGATGCTGCAGTCGGCTTTCGCGAAAGCGCTCGTTATCAAGTAAGGAAATCCCATGAAGCTCACGCCCGTTGTCGCGCAACTGCGCGACCGCGTTCCCTTTTTTGCGCGCCGTGTTTTTGGCGGTATCGATTGGGAGGCGCTGGAGGATAGCGCCAAGCTGGCTACACCCTGCGCCTATGTGATCGTCGGCGACTCCGATGCCGAGCGCAACAAGTACCAGAGTCTGGTCGCCCAGGACGTCACCGATCAGTTTGATGTCGTGGTGGTGCTGGATGCACCGAATGGCCAGGATCTGGAGCGCATCGATGACATCCACCTGGTGCGCAGCCTGCTGTCGCTGGCTCTGGTGGGGTGGAAGCCGATGCCTGACTTCGATCCCATCGAGTTCGTCGGTGGCCAGTTGATCCTGCAGAACCGCTCCCGCATCGTCTACCGCTTTTCCTATCTCACCGAGTTCCAGCTCGGCCGGGGCGATGGGGCAGGGCCGGCTGAGAACTGGGGCGACGTCATGCGCGATGAGCTTCCCAGGTTGGAAGGCATCAAGTTTGAATTGGACGCCATTGATCCGATGGCAGACAAAAATCTGAAGTATCCCGGCCCGGATGGGCGTATTGAAATCACCATTAACCAGGAGTTTACAAGTGAGTAATGACCGCTCCATGTTCGTCAAGCCGGGCGAAGGACGTGTTGTCCATGATCCCGAGCGCGGCGAAGACCTGCCGGCCGAGGGCCGAAGCGTACCGCGTACCGCTTACTGGGTGCGTGCCGTCAATTCCGGCGACGTCGTTATCGTTGAGAGCGATGGCGCTGCCGGTACCGCAAAACCGGCCGTCAAGTCGGCTGCAAAGCCTGCCAAGGCTGAAGGAGAGTCGCAATGACGGTTCCGTTCAATAACATTCCGGCCGATGTCAACGTGCCGCTGTTCTACGGCGAGATGGATAACAGCATGGCCAACAGCGGGGTATCGACGCTGCGTCGCCTGCTGATCGCCCAGGTCAACGATGACCAGGTGCTGTTGGTCAACCAGATGCAGCCGATGGCCCGCGTCAGTGACGCGGTCGCGCTCGGTGGTGCCGGGTCCATGCTCGCGTCCATGTATGCCGCCTGGCGCAAATCCGACCCTGCCGGCGAGGTGTGGGTGCTACCGGTGAAGGTCACGACCGGAACTGCAGCCGGCGGCAAGGTCACTTTCGAGGGGGTAGCGACCGAAGGTGGCCTGTGAAACTTGTACGTGGGCGCCACGCGCGTGCGGGCCACGGTGTGATTCGGCCAGACGGCAGCGGAGAGTGCTTCTGCCATGGCTAGCGCCATCAATGCCGCCAGTCTGCCGGTATCGGCTCAAGCGGCAGCAGGCGTGGTGACGCTGACCTGTCGTTGGAAGGGGGATACCGGCAACGACATTCGTCTGGCCATGAACTTCAAAGGAGTCTCGGCCAACGAGAAGACGCCGGCCGGGGTGAGCGTTACCCTGACGAATCTGACGGGCGGCGCGGGCTCGCCGGATCTGGTGTCGTTGCTGGCGCTGGTGGGCGATGAGCCGTTCGAGTTTATCTGCCATCCGTATTCGGACTCGGCTAGCCTGGACGACTTCAAGGAGTGGATGAATGACAGCTCCGGTCGCTGGTCCTACGCCCAGCAATTGTGGGGCCACGTCTATACCGGCCGCCGTGGCACGATGGGCCAGTTGTCTGCCTTCGGGAAGGAGCGCAACGATGCGCACATGACCATTGAGGGCTTCGAGCCGACCAAGCCCGATTTGATCTGGGATGACGTGGCTGCCTATACGGCTCGCCAGGCAGCATTCATTTCAGCCGATCCGGCGCGTCCTACGCAAACCGGTGAGCTGGTCGGATCGACTCCGGCGCCATCGGGTGAGCGTTTCGTGTTCCTGGAGCGCAGCGCGCTGCTGAAGAATGGCATCGCGACGCAGAAGTATGCGGGCTCCTCGGTCCAGATCGAGCGGGCGCGCACGACTTACCAGCGCAATAGCTACGGCCAACCCGACGATTCGTACTATGACTCGGAGACGATGCATGTGAGTGGCGCGGTGATGCGCCGTCTGCAGTCGATCATTACCAGCAAGTACGGGCGGCACAAGCTGGCCAACGATGGCACCAAGTATGGACCGGGTGACGCCATCGTGACGCCTTCGGTGATTCGCAATGAGCTCATCGGTGAGTATCAGCTCATGGAGTCGGCCGGCCTGGTGGAGAACTCGGCACTGTTTGCGAAGTATCTGATCGTGGAGCGTGATGCACGCAATCCGAACCGCCTCAATGTGCTGTTCCCGCCCGACTACGTGAACCAACTGCGTATCTTCGCGCTGCTCAACCAGTTCCGCTTGCAGTACGCGGAAACGGCCTAAGCATCCTGATCAACCCTTATCGGCCCGGCTAGTCCGGGCCGTTTTATTTGGAGATTTCTATGGGACAAAAAACAGCAGGCGATTGCTACGTCAAGGCGGACGGTGAGCAGATCGTCGTCAGCGGTGGCTGCGAAGCGCCGCTCACGGATGTCACCCGTGAGACCTTGGTGCCGGGCTTTTTCTCGGAGAAGGAGCGCACGCCCTACATCAAGTGCGATGCGGTGGATACGCCGAACTTCCCCCGCGCCAAGCTGGCGGCTGGCACCAATATGACGGTGACCTGCGAATTCAAGAACGGCCGCACCTATGTGCTGACCGGTGCCTACTTGGTGGGCGAACCCACCACGTCCGGCGATGACGCAAAAGCCGGCCTCGAATTCCATGGCATTAAGGGGACATGGCAATGATGCTCTCCAAGCCGATCATGGCCCATGGCCAGGAAGTGACTGAAATTACGCTGACCTCTCCGACCGCGCTGCAGATCCGCGTCGCCCGAGCTTTGCCGTACTGGATGGCCGGAGATAACGCCATGGCCATCAACACCGAGGCGGCATCGCGGCTACTGGTGGCCTGCGCTGCCATTCCACAGTCGTCGGTCGATCAACTGGCCGCCGTGGACCGCAACCAGTTGTATTGGGAAGTGGTGGGCTTCTTCCTGGGCCAGGAAACAGACGACGAAGTGCAGTTGCCATTCAGCCTGAAGGAGCCCACCGGCAAGTTCACGCGGGAGGTCAAGGCATTGCCTTACTGGGTATCCCCGGATGGCTCGATGACGATCAACACCGATGCGGCCTCCAAGTATCTGCTGCACTGCTCGGGCAAGGACCAGGAGGCGTTGGACGAACTGTCGGCGCGTGAGCTCAATTCCCTGTATTGGGCGGTGGCTGGTTTTTTCTTGGGTGGGACTTCCGAAACGAAAGCGAACTGATCGACATCGCTTACGAGTGCGCATGGTTCTGGCAAGTCGATCCTGAGATCGAGCTGTCTCGACCGATTTCCCGCCTGATGGAGCATCGGTCTCAGGCCTGGCGTATTGAGCAAATGAGAGGTGGGGATGGCAGATAAATTTCAGTTGAAGGCGCTCATCACGGGCGTCGACAAGCTGTCTCCGACGCTTGCCGGCATTCGGAAGAACATAGCATCGTTTCGGAAGCAGCTGACCTCCAGCAGCCTTGGCGAGAAGATCTCGCTCGGCGAGCTGGTCCAGGGTGGGGCGTTCGCGGCCACCATGATCGCCGCCACGAAGTCGGCCATCGACTTTGAGTCGGCCATGGCAGACGTCAAAAAGGTGGTCAACTTCGATACGCCGGACCAGTTCAAGCAGATGAACCAGGAGGTGCTGCAGATGTCGCGGCGCCTGCCGATGGCGGCCAAGGATATCGCCGCCATCGTGGCGGCCGGCGGCCAGGCCGGTTTTGATCGTAGTGAGCTGCCACGCTTTGCCGAGGATGCGGTGAAGATGGGCGTGGCCTTTGATCAGACGGCCGCCGAGGCGGGCGAGATGATGGCCAAGTGGCGCACTTCATTCCGTATGACCCAGGATGAGGTCGTCGCACTCTCCGACAAGATCAACTATCTCGGCAACACCGGCCCGGCGAAGGCCAAGCAGATCTCGGCCATCGTGACCCGCATCGGGCCACTGGCCGAGGTGGCCGGCCTGGCCTCGGGCCAGATTGCCGCCATGGGCGCGACGCTTGCCGGAGTCGGTATCCAGGAGGATGTCGCGGCCACTGGCATGAAGAACTTCTTCCTGACCTTGACGGCCGGGGCCTCGGCCACCAAGCAACAGCAGCAGACGTTCAAGGCGCTTCGGCTCGATGCCAAGAAGCTGGCTATCGATATGCAGAAGGATGCGCAAGGGACGATGCTGCGCGTGCTGACGGCTGTCAGCAAGGTGGATAAGCCCAAGCAGGCGTCTGTGCTGCAGCAGCTTTTTGGCCGGGAGTCGATTGAGGCGATTGCCCCGATGCTGACCAACCTGGACAAGTTGAAGGAGAACCTGGACAAGGTCACGGATTCGACCAAGTTCGCCAACTCCATGAATCAGGAGTATGCGGCGCGGGCGGCGACCACGGCCAACAACATCCAGCTCTTCACCAATCGCGTCATCGCCCTGGGCGTGAATGTCGGCAATGTCATGCTGCCCCCGCTCAATAGCTTCCTGGGCCTGGCCGGCCCCATCACGGATGGTATTGCCGCGATGGCGGCGGCCAATCCCTGGTTGATCAAGGGGCTGGTTGGGGCGGCGGCCGGGTTCGTCGCGCTGCGTATCGCAGTGCTGGGTGCCACGCTGGCGACCAGGCTATTCCTGGCGGTGTCGAGCCTGACGCCTATCGGCATTGCCGTGCGTCTCATCGCATTGGCGGCAGGCTTCCTGATTGCCAATTGGCGTTCGGTAGGGCCGTTCTTCAGTCAGATGTGGGATGTCGTCAAATCCGGCTTCGCTGCGGGATGGGAGTTCATCAAGACGGTCTTCAGCTTCACGCCGCTGGGCATGATCATCAAGAATTGGGAGCCCATTGTGGACTGGTTCAGCAAGATGTGGGACCGCATCCGCCCTTACGTACAGCCCCTTATCGACGGCTTTAATTTCGTCTTTAGCCGCAAGGCGATGCCCATGGTCAGCGGTCCTGGTGGTGCGATGCCATCGGGCGTGCCCGGCGCCTTTCCGAGAGTGGCTGCTGCCGCTGTGGGTGTGGGCGGTTCCGGTGACGCGGGTTCTGCACCAGGGGGCGGGCCTGCAGGGTGGCGCCAACAGTTGATTGCAGGCGCTGGGCGTGCTGGGGCGACGGCAAACATGAAAGGCGAGATGGTGGTGCGTTTTGAGGATGCGCCGGCTGGGATGCGGGCCGATTCGGCCCAGTCGAATCAGCCGGGGCTAAACATCACGCCGAAGGTCGGATATCGAACACTAGGACGAAACTAATGAGTGACTGGAAAAAACGGCTTCAACCGGCTTCCTTCCGTGGGGTGCCGTTCCGTGTAGATACCGAAACCATGCCAGTGGGTCGGGAGGTCGTGATCTTCGAGTATCCGGGCAAGGACAAGGTGCGCACTGAAGATATGGGGCGCAAGACGCGCCTCATTCGATTCGCTGCCTTCGTCATTGGCGCGAAGTGCTTGGAGGAGCGCGATGCCTTGCTGGCGGCGCTGGATAAGCCGGGCGAAGGGGAGTTGATTCATCCCTGGTATGGCCGCATGAAGGTAACGGCCACCAGCGACTGTACCGCCAGCCATAGCAGGGAAGAGGGAGGCGTCGTTCGTTTTGAACTGGTGTTCGTGGAAGCGGGTGAGCTGGGGTTCCCGACGGCGACCACCAACACAAGGCAGCAAGTGCAGACGTCTGCAAACTCGTTGAAGGCATCCGCACTGAGCCGGTTCTCTCAGGCCATGGCAATGGTGAATATGGCGAGGGTAAAGGTCTCCGCGATCCAGGCGAATGTTGCGGCTGTCTACGGCGCGGTCAATAACTACATCAAGCCCTTATCTTCGCTGTTTTCATCCAGTGCTTCCATGCTCGATGCCTTGATGAATGCTCCCTCATCCTTCGGGGCAATGGTGTTTTCGACCCTGGCAGATCTGGAGCGTCCATTCAGTAGCTTTGGCAGTTCCAGCAGCGCAGTGTCGGGCAGCGCAGCGGCCATCACGGCGCTGGCCCAGGCGCCGGTATCAGGTGGGCAGGATGCGCAAGGCGTGCAAACCGCACTCGTAGCGTTGATGCAGGACGCCGCGACTTACAACGGCATGATGGATGCTGCGGCCGTTCCGATCCCTGAGCCGCTTGTGGCGGCAAGCACCACGCCGAGTCTGGACGCCCAAGCCGCGACGGCAGTCGCGGTGACGGACGTGCCGGTGGCCGATGATATCGCTGCAGCACGGGATGATCTGGGGGAAGCCATTTTTCAATACGCCCTGTATTCGCCCCTCGGGCATTACGAGACGCTGGACGCTACGCGCCAGGCGGTGAATGCCCATCTCTCTGCCGTGGCGCGTGCCGGGGTGAGATTGCGCACGGAAACGCCGGCATCGACGGTACCGGCTGTGGTGCTGGCCTACCGGCTCTATGGCGATGCCTCTCGCGGAACCGAGATCGTGGCCAGAAACCGTATCCGGCACGCCGGCTTTGTTCCGGCCGTTGAATTGCAAGTGGCGAGGGAGTAAATGGCTGATCTCGGGATTGTGACGTTGAACGTCAACGGGCAGGACTACGCCGGTTGGATGGATGTCGATATCGGTGCAGGGGTCTTGCGTGTGGCGCGTGATTTCACGCTGACGGTGACCTGGGATTGGCCAGGCAACCAGCGCGGCCAGGTACGTGTTCGCCAGGGAGATCAATGCGAGGTACGAATTGATGGACAGTTGGTTCTGACCGGCTATGTCTTCGGTACGCCGATCCGCTATGACGACAAATCGATATCGCTGTCGATCAAGGGGCGCGCCCTGACGGCTGATCTGGTGGACAGCTGCCCTGATGACAAGCCAGGGCAGTGGCGCAATCAGACCATTGAGAGTATCGCCCGGTGCCTTGGTGAACCCCTATGGCATTGCTGTCGTTCATGAG
>NZ_BADI01000271.1:0-3190 GCF_000333555.1 Herbaspirillum sp. B65
CCAGCAGGTAACCGAAAGATTGCGAAGGATAAAGCAACAGGCCGCGTCGATGGCCTCGTCGCAGCGGTCATGGCGGTGGGCGGGGCACTCGGCGAGCCCGAGGACTCCGGCGACCTGGACGACTTTTNGAAGAATCCGATCATGNCATGAAAACAGGTAAACAAACATGGCCCCGCCGTATTAAGTCGGCGGTGGCCGGGGCAGTCTCTGGCTGGCTTGGTCGAGAGATCCGGTTGACGGATGGAGAGTTCTGGCGAGGCTGGTTGGGGAATAACTTTTCTGGCCAGCGAGTGACCGTCAATTCGACTCTGCAGTTGAGCACGGCGATGGCGTGCGTTCGCCTGCTCTCCGAGGTGATCTCGACGCTGCCCTTCGGCTTGTACGAGAAGGACAAGAACGGCACGCCGGTTGCCGCCAGCGATCACCAGCTCTATTACCTGATCCATACCCAGCCGAATGCGGACATGACGGCCTCTACGTTCTGGCAGGTCTTCATGGCCAGCATGTTGCTGCACGGGTATGCCAGGGTCGAGAAGCGGATGTCAGGGCGCACCATCACCTCGCTGATCCCGCTGGTGCCAGAGTGCATTTCACGTCGCCGCATTGCGCCGGGCGTCTATGAGTGGCATTACAACGATCCGATTCTCGGCACGTCTCGCGTGATCGCCCCTGCCAATCAATGGGAGGTGCCGGCTTTCACCCTAAACGGCGTCGATGGCCTGTCTCCGATTTCCTACGGTGCCAACGTCTTCGGCGCCGCCTTGGCTGCGGATAAGGCAAGCGCCGAGACATTTACCAATGGCCTCAAATCACCCGGCCTGGTGATGATGGACTCGGTACTGAAGGCAGAGCAGCGAGAGGAGATTCGCCAGCACGTTGACAAGGTGCAGAAGACCGGCAGCGTGATGGTGATGGAGAAGGGAGCTGGCTTCCAGCAGTTGAATATGAATCCACAGGATGCCGAACTGCTGTCCACCCGCAAATTCAACATCGAGGAGATCTGCCGCTGGTACCGGGTGGACCCCTCATTGGTGGGGCATGGTGGCAAGGACAGTAACTGGGGCACGGGCCTCGAAGAGAAGATGACCTGGTTGGTCACGCTGGCCATGCGCCCTTGGGCCGTGAAGGTGGAGCAGGCCATCCGTAAGGATCTGCTGCGCCCGGAAGAGAAGCGCCGCTACTACGCGGAGATCTCGCTCGAAGGCTTGCTGCGTGGTGATAGCAAGGCCCGATCCGCTTTCTACAGCCAGATGGTGCAGAACGGGATCATGACCCGCGACGAATGCCGGCGCCTGGAGAACCTGCCGGTCCATGGCGGTCAGGCCGACGCGCTGACCGTGCAATCGAATCTGCTGCCCATCGACCAGCTGGGCCTGGGTGCCGATGGCGCTACCCAAGTTCGCCAGGCGCTCAATGCCTGGCTTTCACAAGACAAGGTGACAGAGCAATGAGCTTCAAGACTATGGCGCGCAAGCGCGTTCCCTTCACGGCGGACGAAGTGAAGGACGATGGCACTTTCACGGGTTACGCCTCCATCTTCGGCAATGTGGATCTCGGCCGGGACATCGTGATGCCGGGCGCCTTCACCAAGAGCCTGGCCAGGCTGAAAGCCTCGGGCGATCCGCTGCCGCTGCTGTGGCAGCACGATGAAACGCAGCCTATCGGCGGATATGAAGAACTGGAAGAGGATGAGCGCGGCCTGCGCGTGAAGGGTTTCCTGCTCAAGGACGACATCCCGCTGGCGGCACAGGCGCATTCGCTCATGAAGCGTCGCATCGTGAAAGGCCTGTCCATCGGCTACTACGTATTGGCCGATAGCTGGAACGAGAAGGAGCGCACCCGCGCACTGACCGAGCTCGATCTCCTGGAGGTCAGCGCGGTGACCTTCCCCATGAACACCGAGGCATTGATCGACAGCGTGAAGTCCCGCCTGCATGGCGGGAAGCTGCCGAGCCTCCCCGAATTCGAGGGCATCTTGCGTGAGGCAGGGTTCTCGAAGAGTCAGGCCACGATTGTCGCCAGTCGTGGCCTGAAGACCCTGCTTGACCGGAGCGATTCCGGTGGCAACGACAGCAATCTCTTGGCTTCCCTGCAAGCCTTCAACTTCAACTAATGAGGAAACTATGAATCAGATTCGCATTTTCAAATCGGCCATCCAGGCCAACATCAAAATCTTGCTGGCGGCGCTGGCTGACTTTACCTATCCCTACGTTTTCCGCCACATGGTGCAGATGGGCGTCATCATGTGCGTGTCTGACCCCGAGCCGATCATGAAGGAGCTCAAGCGTATCGGCGACCAGGTCAAGGAAGTCGGCGAGAAGGCGCTGAAGGAAGCCGAGAAGGCCGGTGAGCTGTCGCAAGACACGAAGAAGAAGGTCGACGAACTGCTGGTCAAGCAGGGTGAGTTGCAGGCTCGCCTGCAAGAGACCGAACAGAAGCTCGACAAGCACGCCGCTGGGCCTGCATCGTTCGAATTCAAGTCTATCGGCGGCCAGGTGGTCGAGTCCGAAGAGCTGAAGGAGTATGTCAAGGAAGGCAACTTCAAGAAAAGCATCACCGTCCAGGTGAAGGCGGTCACCAGCGCCGCGAACAGTGTCGGTGCAGCCGTGGCGCCGGATCGCCTGCCGGGCATCGTGACCCTGCCGCAACAGCGCCTCACCGTGCGCGACCTGTTGTCGCCGGGCCGTACCTCTTCGAACCTGGTGCAGTACATCAAGGAAACCGGTTTCGTGAACAATGCCGGGATGGTCGCCGAGGGCACGAAGAAGCCCGAGTCGAGCATCACCATGACCGAGGCGCAATCGGTGGTGGCCAAGATCGCGCACTTCATCAAGGCCTCCTCGGAAATCATGGCTGACTTTCCGGCCCTGCAGTCGATCATCGACACGCGCCTGCGCTATGGCCTGGCCTTGATCGAAGAGGCTCAGTTGCTGAAGGGCTCCGGCGTGGGCAACAACCTGAACGGCATCTATACCCAGGCCAGCCAGTACGCCGCACCCATCGTGATCAAGAACCCCACGCGCATTGACGTGCTGCGCCTGGCACTGCTGCAGGCGGAGTTGGCGGAATACCCGTCTACCGGCATCGTGCTGAACCCGGCGGACTGGACTGCCATCGAGCTGCAGAAGGACAACACGGGCGCCTACATCTTTCACAACCCACAGTCCACGGCGCAGCCTGGCCTGTGGGG
>NZ_BADI01000270.1:0-7367 GCF_000333555.1 Herbaspirillum sp. B65
CCCCATGCATGAGCTTCGAGGAAGTCAGCGAAGTTCTGGAATTTTGCGAAGGGGCGAGGGTGAAGGATGCACTCCAGCCTTTGCAGGCTTTCAATGCACGCCACGGCATGGCGGCTTTCCGAATGCCGGACGTCGACGATCAGGATGATGAGCAGCTACTAGGCACCGTCTATCGGGTGATGAAGGAAATTGGCCAGGTCGCCGAGACTGTCTCCGTCGCGCTGGAAGATGGTCGCATCACTGCGCAGGAACTGGATCTGATCGAGAAGAATTTCGCCCAGGGTATGTCTGCCTTGGGCGAGTGGCGCGAGCGAGTCCGCCAGCGAGCGGAGCGTGATGGTGCCGTGCAGTCGCAAAAGAAAGCCGCCAAGGGGCACTGATGGCCACAGATACCAATTCACTGGATTGGCAGATGGATTGCTTGGCTCGGTACATCCTCGATATGCCCACCAAGACGGCACGCATCGAGTTCCTGGAGCTCATGCGGTTGAAGCGGACAAAGGCGGCGGGGCCGGATGCAGTCGCCGACGCAGATCGGTTCGTGGCCGATCTGCGTCAGCGAATTCTCAAGCAACATGAATTGCGCAAAGCAGCGCAGAAGCAAGCGCCGTAAGTGGCGAAGCAGGGAGAAATATTGACGACGTTAGATCAAGCGGTACGACAGATGCGTGCTGCAGGCCTTCCCGCCCTGCCAGATGGGCATCCACGCACTGATGGCCGAATCTGGCGGTTTGGGCCAGGGAAGAAAAGCTGGTACGTACTGCACGAAGTCAGGCGGGCCAATGGCTCCTGGTCGGTCCACGGCGCTTATGGCACTTGGCAGGGTACCAATAACTACTCGACCAAAATCGAGGCGGATTGGACTGATGTCTCAGATGCTGAACGGGCTGATCTGGAGCGCCGCCAGCGCGAGCTGGATGTACTGGAGCGGGAACGGCAGCAAGAGCGGGCAAAGAATGCGGCCAACCGCGCGCGCCAGCAATGGGCCGAGGCCGAGACTGCTGGTGAGTCGTTCTATGCATTGCGCAAGCAGATAACCACGCCAGGTTTGAGATTTCTGGCTGACGGAACGCTTTTGGTGCCGATGCTCAAGCAGGCCGGTGATGGGCTCGAACTGGTGGGTCTGCAGAAGATCGCCGAAGATGGCTCGAAGACCTTCAACAAGGGCATGGCAAAGGCTGGGGCATTTTGCCCGATTGGGAAGTCCGGCCAGGATGAGAAGGTTCTTTTCATTGCCGAAGGCTATGCGACGGCGCGTAGCGTGCGTATGGCGCTTCAGGATACCGTGCCAGGATTCGTTGCCTTCGACGCGGGGAACTTGCTACCGGTTCTGCAGGGTGTCCGAGCACGGCATCCTGATGCGCACATCCTCATCTGTGCGGATGATGACTTCTCCTTCGAGCCGCGCGTCTCCCGGGACTTGTCGAAGCAGTATGGTATCGAGGGTGTGGTCATCGACGGACAGCAGCGTAGGCATCCCGGTAAGGATGGGGAATACCTAGTCACCGCCAGTTGGTGCCAGGGTATAGGCGAACTCCGGTTCATCGACGTTCGCATTGCTGGTGATGGATTCACGCGCACCTTGCGGTACGAAAACACTGGATTGGTCAAAGCCCATGAAGCCGCGCTGGTGATCGGCAATGCGTCGGTGGTGGCGCCTGAGTTTGCAGATCGGGGCGAGAACAAGTGGACCGATTGGAACGACCTTCATTGCGTCGAGGGCCTGGATGTGTGCGCTCAGCAGCTATCTGCTGCAGTCCTGTGTGCGCTCACGCCGCCGGTGGTCAAGGCCGCGCAGGCCGAGAAAGAGCTTGCGCGTTCGGTGGCGGCACCAGTCGCGAACGCCGCTGCCGCAGAGAAGGTGATCTGCTCTGAGACTGGGCCGATGGAGGCTGAGCATGAGAATTCCGAGCTGACCTGGGAGGCTCGCCTCGTCCGCAATGACAAAGGGCAGATTCTTCCTGTTCTGAGCAATGTTGTCGACGTCCTGCTCCACTCTCCCGATTGGGAGGGCGTGATTGTGTACGACGAATTCAGCGGCCAGGTGGTCAAGGCTAAGGCGCCACCATTTCCGCGTGGAGAGATTGGGGAGTGGACCGATAAGGACGATCTGCGTGCGACTCTGTGGATACAGAGGAAGTATTCCTTCCATCCTCGGGAAGACGTGGTGATGAAGGGGGTGCTGTTGGCCGCTGACGCACAATCGCGGCACGTGGTGCGCGACTACCTCGATCCGCTTGTGTGGGACGGAAAAGAGCGTCTATCGATGTGGATGATTGACTACCTTGGGGCCGAGGATATGGAGTATGTGCGCCGGGTATCACGCAAGTTCCTGATCGGAGCAGTGGCTCGGATTTACAAGCCAGGCTGCAAAATGGACAACGTGCTGATCCTCGAAGGCACTCAGGGGCTGAAGAAGTCAACTGCTCTGAAGACGCTTGCTGGCGAGTGGTTCACCGATGCGCCGCTGCGATTCGAAAATAAGGATACCTATTCGATCATGCGCGGCAAGTGGTTTATCGAGCTGGCCGAGCTGGACTCCTTCAACAAGGCCGATTCGGAGGCCGCCAAGCAGTTCTTCGGTCAGTATGTCGACCGGTACCGGGACTTTTATGGCAAGCGGGCCAGCGATGTGCCGCGCCAGCAGGTTTTTGCGGGGAGCACGAACAAATACGTCTACCTGAAGGATGAAACCGGCAACCGCCGTTATTGGCCGGTTCGAGCCATCGAGATCAATCTTGACGGGCTTGCTGCTGCCAGGGATCAATTGTGGGCGGAGGCCGTGGTAGCATTCCGGGCCGGTGAGCCATATTGGGAAACGCCTGACGATGTGCCTCTGTTCCGCGAGCAGCAAGAGGCACGCTTCGTCAGCGATGCTTTCACCGAAGTCATCGCCAGTGGCCTGCTTGGCAAGTCGCAAACCAGTGTCACCGATGTTCTTCAAAACATCCTTAAGCTCGATATGTCCAAATGGACGATGCCGGAGCAGCAACGCGTCGGCCGTAGCTTGGGGCAGTTGGGATGGGTTCGTAAGCGAGGCCCGAGCAAAGCAGGTAATCGCGATTGGATTTATGTGCGCGGAGAGCCGGAGGCGGGGAACGGTTCCGGTGCTCATGAGGAGGCTGACGATGATCCTATCTGAGGCCATCCGGCAAGAATATTTTGCTCTGTCCCAGTACACCGATTCACTGGGACAGGACTGGGACAGGCCCGTAAATACTGGGCTGTCCCAGTATATCGATTCACTGGGACAAGACTGGGACAGCCCTGTAATTACTAAGCTGTCCCAGTATCCCGATTCACTGGGACAAACCTGGGACAGTGCACCCAAATCTGTCCCAGTGTCCCAGTCGGGCGGAATGACTGGGACAGCGGAAACCCGCTTGTCACTGCGGGTTGTCCCAGCTGTCCCAGTTGTCCCAGTGGATTGCCTCGTGCGTGTGTTGGCGCGCACATGTGCGAGGGCGCGTGCGTGCGCGTATACGCGTGCGCGCGTCCCCTGTCTTTTTACTGGGACAACTGGGACAACTGGGACAGTAGCCAAGATGGGAGGTCGCCATGGTTGATGGTCTCCACAATTTCCATCAACCAGCGGAAACCCAGGCCGACGACTTGGATGGTAGTGACCCGGTGCTTTTCTCTCGGCTGCAAAACTGGCGAGAATATCTTCGGCCTGGTGGACGATCTATGGGCGGTGATGGGCCAGGATGGGTCGGCCAGTACATCGCGCTTCGGAATACCGACCAGAATATCGGCGCCACTTCTCTTGCTCGTCACTCTGGCCGGCGTGCAGATACGAGAGATGGTTGGTTGGTCGAGCGCGCTGTCGCCTCGTTGGGCAGTGAGTACGAGCGTGAGCTACTGAGAGCCTGGTATGTGTGGTGCTTACCTCCATCTGTTATCCGCCGCCGGGCCCGTGTCCGAGGGCCGCATCTTCGTGATGCCAGGTTACGAGCTGAAAAAAATTTGCAGCTGGCTCTTGTCAAACTGGAGGCGCGGGACTAAAGTTACATCCAACAAATTTACGTCGCCGCCGTTTTGCGTGCCTTGAAGTGTCTGCCTTATGGCAGGCATTTTGGCGACCAAGTTAAGAAAAGCCCCGCCTAGCAATGGTCAGGGGCTTTTTCTTTTTTTCCGCTACTTGGTAGAATCTTCGAGTCAATTTAGGAGAATCTATGTCGCTCTATACCGATGCAAAGGCATTTGCAACACAGGAAATCGAAAAAGAAAAGTCGCGAAAGCGGGAGCGCGAAGCGGAACTGCAGCGACAGCAAGACGAATTTGTTAGCTTCGCGAAGCGCGTGTTGGATTCGACCATCGAAACGTTAGAGGGTCTAGTTCAAGAGATGCGTGCTGACAAAGCTACAGCAGTCCTGCAATCGGGATTCCGTCGCGATGATGGATACTTTGTTGATTTTAAATTTCAGCTCTCAGCAGATGCGGATCCTGTTCAAACGCACTATGCCTATACGATTACTTTGGGCGGATCGCAAGTGGTGAATGCTAATGTCGTCGGTGTTGACGAAGTAGATGCCAGGAATATGCGGATTAGGACGGACGCAGGAGACCCGAATCTTGTGTTGGATATTTTGGCGGGTGTTAAAAAACTTATCTCTTATGCGCTGATCAAAGGAAATTCGCTTCTATAGTTTCTAAATGCAATAGCAAGGCCCCTCCGAGGAGGGGCTTTTTTTCGTCTTCCTTTTTAGCGGCGGCATTGATGTCGGTTGACTACAAGCGATTATACGGAACCAAGGAGTGGTTTCGCCTCCGACATCATCAGTTGAGAAATGAACCGTTGTGTAGGTTCTGCTCACTCATGAAGCGTGTGACCGCCGCGACTGTCGTCGACCACATCGAACCGCACCGTGGTAACGAAGAGAAGTTCTTCGACCCTAAGAACCTCCAGTCTCTCTGCAAATCGTGCCATGACTCAGTGAAGCAGCAGCTGGAGAAGAGTGGTGTCATGCGCGGCTGCGATGAATCTGGCCTGCCTTTGGATCGAAACCATCACTGGAACCGGAAATGAACTTCACCACACATCCGAGCAACAACGGCGTACTAGGCGCGCCGGCTGGCTGGGACCAGGAGCGTATCGCTTGTGATGGATTACCGGTTACCTGCTCGGAAATCAGCGGCCAACAAGTTGTGATCTCGTATTGGCAACCGAGTGCAGAAGAGATCGCCTTGCTGGTTGCCGGCAAGCCAGTCGGTCTGGTGGTGTTCGGTGGAACGATGCCGCCAGTTGCATTGGCTGTTACCGAGGGCTAGAGCATCGCCCGCAAAGACCCGCCTGGACTGGGGTTGCGGCCGGGCTCACCAAACATTGCAATTTTTCAATAAAGTTACGTTTTTGCAATAAAAAAGGGCGGGGGCGGGTCGAAAGTTCCGGCCGCGCCGCTTCCACACCGCTCGCCTCCCGTTTTTTGTTAGAGCGGGAAATATGGGAGGGGGGTATCTCGACATAGGAGGTCATCATGGCTGGCAATTCCAACTCTGGCCGCAAGCCGCTGCCAGCAGCATTGCATCTGATTGGCGGCAATCGCAGTAAAAAAAGCGCGGCTGAACTGGCTGGCGCCGGCCGACCGGTCGTCGCTCCGGCTGCGCCGCCCGAGTGTCCCGAGTTTCTCTCACCTGATGCTCGCGGAGAATGGCAGCGCATCGTCGCTGATTTGCTGGTCATGGGCCTGCTGTCCCGCGTGGACCGGGCCGAGCTGGCGGTGTATTGCCAGGCCTGGGGCGACTGGAAGTACGCCCGTGAAAAGATTACCGAGCTCGGCGAGCAAGGTTTTTCCGAGATGACGCCCAGCGGCTACAAGCAAATGTCCGTCTGGATGCAGATATCGAACCGTGCCGAGGATCGTATGCGCACGGCCGGCGCTTCATTCGGCCTGAACCCATCGGCGCGTATGCGCCTGAACGTTAATCCTCCCCAAGGGGAGCTTTTCCCCAATGAGCCCAAGGAAACCGCGAACAAGTTCTTCGGCGATTGACCGTACCACTGACTACGCACGTGCCGTCGTCAAGGGGAAGGTGGTGGCCGGCCCGGATGTGCGGCACGCGTGCAAGCGCCATCTGCGCGACTTGAAGGAAGGGAAGAAGCGCGGCCTGCGCTGGGATCTGGAGGCGGCCAATCATGCCATCGCCTTCTTCGAAGAGGTGCTCTGCCTGAATGGTGGCTCCTTCGAGGGCAGTCCATTCTTGCTGATCGGCTGGCAGTGCTTTGTCGTCGGTAGCTTGTTCGGCTGGATGGGCGCGGATGGTCTGCGCCGCTTCCGTGTGGCTTACATCGAGACAGCGAAGGGCAGCGGCAAGTCGCCGCTCGCGGCCGGCGTCGGCCTCTTCGGACTGACTGCCGACCGCGAACAGCGCGCCGAGGTGTATGCTGCAGCGACCAAGAAAGAACAAGCGCAGATCCTGTTCCGGGATGCCATTGCGATGTACGAGCAGTCGCCCCAGTTGGCTGCGCGCTTGGTGACCTCAGGCAGCAAAGGCAAGGAATTCAATCTGGCGTACCACGCCACGTCCAGCTTCTTCCGCACGATCAGTGCAGATGATGGCCAGTCTGGTCCGCGCCCGCACATGGCCCTGATTGACGAAGTGCATGAGCACAAGTCGCCCCTGGTGATCGAGATGATGCGGGCCGGCACGAAGAGTCGGCAGCAGGCGCTGATCTTCATGATCACCAACTCCGGTACCGACAAGCAGTCGGTCTGCTGGAGCTATCACGAATACGGCTGCAAGGTCGCAGCCGGAACCGCGGAGAACGATGGTTTCTTCGCCTTCATCTGTTCGCTAGATGAAGGGGACGATCCATTCAAGGATGAGAGCTGTTGGGAGAAGGCGAACCCAAGCTTGTCAGTCGGCATTCCTGGTCTGAAGTATCTGCGCGAGCAGGTCACGGATGCACGCGGGATGCCCTCGAAAGAGGCCATCGTGCGACGGCTGAACTTCTGCCAGTGGACGGAGGCAGGCAGTCCCTGGATATCGGCTGATATCTGGTTCAGTTGCCAGGACGAAGAGAAGCTACCGCTGGAGGCATATTACGGTCGGGCCGGCGTGGCTGGCCTGGATCTGTCCAGCACTCAGGACTTGACCGCGTTGGTACTGGCCCTTGATCCCATCCCGGAAGATCCTGTGACGCGGATCATCCCGTTTTTCTGGTTGCCGGGCGATGGCTTGCACCTCAAAGCCGAGAAAGATCGGGTTCCCTATCTGGTCTGGCGGGATGCTGGTTACCTGGAAGCGCTGCCGGGCCGGGCGGTGGACCGCCTCGCGGTGCTCAACCGGGCCGCAGCGCTGACAGCAGCATTCGACTTACGAGCGATCCATTGTGATCGGTGGCGACTGGAAGACTTCAGCATCTG
>NZ_BADI01000269.1:0-9459 GCF_000333555.1 Herbaspirillum sp. B65
GTCGGCCGATGCCGCGCCTTCGTCATGCCCGGCGCCTGCCCGGTGTGCGGCTCGCCCATCGTGCGCGCCGAAGATGAAGCAGTGGCGCGCTGCTCGGGCGGCTGGCTGAAATGTTCAGCGCAGCGCAAGGGTGGTCTGCAGCATTTTGCTTCACGTCGCGCCATGGATATCGAAGGCCTGGGCGAGCAACTGGTGGAGCAACTGGTGGACCGCCAGGTGGTCAATACGCCGGCTGACCTGTATCGCCTGGGCTTGTCGGCCCTGGCCGAGCTGGACCGCATGGCCGAGAAGTCGGCCCAGAACGTGCTGGACGCGCTGCAAAAATCCAAGGCCACCACGCTGGCGCGCTTCATCTATGCGCTGGGCATCCGTCACGTGGGCGAGGCGACTGCCAAGGAGCTGGCGCGCCATTTCGGTGGCATCGACAGGCTGCTGGCTGCCAGCGAAGAACAGTTGCTGGAAGTGGCCGACATCGGCCCGGTGGTGGCCAGCTCGATTCGTGCCTTCTTCAGCGATCCGGTCAATGTCGAACTGGTCGAGCAGTTGCGCGCCGTGGGCATACACTGGCCGGAAGACCAGGGCGTTGACACCGGCACCAAGCACCTGGCCGGCAAGACCTTCGTGCTCACCGGCACGCTGCCCAATCTCTCGCGTGACGAGGCGGCGCAGTTGATCGAAGCCGCGGGTGGCAAGGTCTCGGGTTCGGTCTCCAAGAAAACCAGCTACGTGGTGGCCGGTGCCGAAGCCGGCAGCAAGCTGGCCAAGGCTGAAGAGCTGGGTATTGCCATCCTGGATGAGGATGGACTCAAGCTCATGTGTGCCGGTCAGGATGTTGAGCAGACGTAATCATATTGTCGTTTTATTCATATACAATTCGCCCGCACTGTCTTTTTATGCAGACGATAAGAATAGAACAAGACCCATTTTTCCCTCGGAGTCATGATGATCAAGAAGATCAAGAAAGCCGTCTTCCCCGTTGCCGGTCTCGGTAGCCGCTTCCTGCCCGCCACCAAGGCGCAGCCCAAGGAAATGCTGCCCATCGTTGACAAGCCGCTGATCCATTACGCGGTCGAAGAGGCGGTGGCCGCCGGTATCACCGAAATGGTGTTCATCACCGGTCGCAACAAGCGCGCCATCGAAGATCACTTCGACAAGGCCTACGAACTGGAAAGCGAACTGGAAGCCGCCGGCAAGCAAAAGCTGCTGGACATCGTGCGTAACGTCGTGCCCAAGAGCGTCAATTGCATCTTCATCCGCCAGTCCGAGCCGCTGGGCCTGGGCCATGCCGTGCTGTGCGCACGCCCGGTGGTGGGCGAGGAGCCGTTTGCGATTCTGCTGGCCGATGACTTCATGGATACCGACCCTGGCGTCAAGCCAGTGATGGCCCAGATGACCGATATCTATGCCCGCGAAGGCATGAGCATGTTGGCGGTGCAGGAAGTGCCCAAGAGCGATACCCGTCAATACGGCATCGTCAGCGCCACGCCTTACCAGCCCGACCTGGAGCGCATCAACGCCATCGTCGAAAAGCCCGCGCCGGAAGAAGCCCCGTCCACGCTGGCGGTGGTGGGTCGCTACGTGCTCAACAGCCGCATCTTCCACTACCTGGAAAACATCCCGCGCGGTGCCGGTGGCGAGATCCAGTTGACCGATGGCATTGCCAAGCTGATGCAGGCCGAATCAGTGCTGGCCTATCGCTACCAGGGGCAGCGCTATGACTGCGGTTCCAAGCTGGGCTATCTCAAGGCCATGGTGGCCATGGGGCTCAAGCACCCGGAAACCGGCCCCGCCTTTTCGGAATATCTGCACGAAGTGGCGACCAAGCAGGGTTGAGGCATCGCGCTGGGAACAACGCTGCCACCAAGATGACATTCAACGCCCGGCTTGATCCGGGCGTCGTGGACGGAGATAGGCAAATGGCAATACGCGACATTCTGAAGATGGGTGACCCGCGCTTGCTGCGTCAGGCGCAGCCGGTCACGGAGTTTGGTACGCCCGAACTGGCGCAACTGGTGGAGGACATGTTCCAGACCATGCGTGCGGTCAGCGGCGCCGGTCTTGCCGCGCCGCAGATCGGGGTGGACCTGCAACTGGTGATTTTTGGCTTCGGCCACAACCAGCGTTACCCGGATGCCCCGGCCGTGCCGGAGACGGTGCTCATCAATCCGGTATTGACCCCCTTGTCGGAGGAAGAGGAGGAGGGCTGGGAAGGTTGCCTGTCAGTGCCGGGGATGCGGGGCGTGGTGCCGCGCTGGCGCCAGCTGCGCTACCAGGGCTTCGACCAGAACGGTCATCCCATCGACCGTACCGTGGATGGCTTCCATGCCCGGGTGGTGCAGCATGAGTGCGATCACCTGCAGGGCATCCTGTATCCGATGCGTATTCGCGATTTCCGGCAATTCGGCTTTACCGAAATCCTGTTCCCGGACCTCGATCCCAGTCAGGACGACTGAGCACGGCTGAGGGCGACTGAGCCGGCCTTGCGTTGAATCGATCGTCAGCTCACAAAAAAATCCCGGCGTAGCGCCGGGATTTTTTTTGAGTGGACTGCCGAACGAGAGACTCAGGAATTTTCCTTCACCCGCTGGTCGATATGGGCCAGCGCCTCTTCCACCTGGTCGATCAGGATCAGGCACAGGTCGCCTGGCTGCAGGTTTGCGAGGGCGGTATCGATGGCCAGGAATTCGCCGTTGATTTCCTTCACATCGGCCGTACGCGTGGCCTTTTCGAGGCCCTGGCGCAGCAGGGCGATCACTTCCCCATCTTCACGGCCGCGTTGGCACTGGTCCTGGTACAACACCACTTCATCGAAGGCATCGCCCAGCAATTCGGTCTGGCGGGTGATGTCGGCATCGCGGCGGTCGCCGGCACCGCTGATGACCACCGAGCGGCGTTTGGCCGGCATACTGTCCACGGCCTTGATGAGGGCCTGGATGGCGTCCGGATTGTGGCCGTAGTCGGCGATCAGGGTGGCGCCCTTGTAGTCGAACAGGTTGAAGCGGCCAGGCGCGGTGCCACTATCGCTGATGAAGCTGGCCAGGGCGCCGGTGATCTGCTCCCAGTCCAGGTTCAGCGCCCAGGCTGCGCCCACGGAAGCCATCACGTTTTCGACCTGGAAGCCGATGGCGCCACTACGGGTGAGCGGAATGCCGGATAGCTTCAGGCGTTTTTCGAACGTACCTTGCGCGGCCACGATGGCGTCGCCGTCGCGATAGACGATGCGATGGCCTTGGGCGCGGTGGGTGGCCATGATGGGATGGGTCGGATCCAGCGCGAAGAAGGTCACCGAGCCGGGGCAGGAGGTGGCCATCTTGGCCACCATCGGGTCGGCTGCGTTGAGCACGGCCGTACCGGTGGGCGCGACGTTCTCGACGATGACGCGCTTGACCACGGCCAGGTCTTCCACGGTGCTGATGTAGGACAGGCCCAGATGGTCGCCCATGCCGATGTTGGTGACCACGGCCACGGCGCAGCGGTCAAAGCCCAGGCCTTCGCGCAGCACGCCGCCACGGGCGGTTTCCAGCACGGCGGCATCCACATCCGGGTGGAACAGCACGTTGCGGGCGCTGCGCGGGCCGCTGCAGTCGCCGGTATCGGTGCGCTGGCCGTCGATGTAGACGCCATCGGTATTGGTCATCCCTACCCGCAAGCCGGTCTTGGCCAGCAGGTGCGTGATCAGGCGCACGGTGGTGGTCTTGCCGTTGGTGCCGGCTACCGCCACCACCGGGATACGGCCATCGTCGCCATCGTCATACATGGTCGAGATGATCGCTTCGCCCACGTCGCGTGCCTTGCCGTAGGAAGGCGAGAGGTGCATCCGCAGACCCGGTGCGGCATTGACTTCGACGATGCCGCCGCCTTGTTCTTCCAGCGACATGTGCACCGAGTTGCAGACCACGTCCACGCCACAGATGTCCAATCCCACCATTTGCGCCGCCGCGATGGCACGTGCAGCTACGTCCGGGTGTACGTCATCGGTGACATCGGTGGCGGTGCCGCCGGTGGAGAGGTTGGCATTGTTGCGCAGGACCACGCGCACGCCCTGGGCGGGGATGGCTTCCGGGTCCAGGTTCTGGCCGGACAGCACCGACAGGGCGATGTCGTCCAGGCGGATCTTGGTCAGCGAGGTGGCGTGGCCATCGCCGCGCAGCGGGTCGGCGTTGACCTGGTCGATCAGTTGACGGATGGTGTGCACGCCATCGCCGATGACTTGCGGCGGATCGCGGCGGGCCGCAGCCACCAGGGTCTTGCCGATCACCAGCAGGCGGAAGTCGTGGCCGGGCAGGTAGCGCTCGACGATGACTTCATCGCTGATCAGGGCGGCGTTGTTGAAGGCGCGGGTAATCTGTTCCGGGGTGCGGATGTTGACCGCCACGCCCTTGCCCTGGTTGCCATCCAGCGGCTTGATGACCACCGCCGAGCCGATCTCTTCGGCGGCCTTGAGAGCGTCTTCCACGGTCTCGACCACGCGGCCGTTGGGGACCGGCACGCCGGCTGCGTGCAGCAGCATCTTGGTCAGGTCCTTGTCCTGGGCGATGGATTCGGCAATGGCGCTGGTGTTGCTGGTTTCGGCGGCCTGGATACGTTTCTGGCGGCTGCCCCAGCCGAACTGCACCATGCTGCCCTGGGTCAGGCGGCGATAGGGAATGCCACGCTTGAGGGCAGCGTTGACGATGGACGCGGTCGAGGGGCCCAGGCGCACGTCTTCGTCCAGCTCACGGATGCGCGCCAAGGCGCCGGTCAGGTCGAAGGGCGTGTCGGCCTGGGCCGCGCGCACCAGTTCCAGGGCCAGGTCGAAGGCCAGGCGACCGACTTCTTCTTCGCTGTATTCCACCACCACCTGGTAGATGCCGGTCTCGACGGTGGAGACGGTACGGCTGAAGGTCACTGGGCAGCCGGCTTGCGATTGCAGCGCCAGGGCCGCGGCAGCCAAGGCGTGGGCCATGGAGACCACCTGCTTGCCGCCATCGGGTTCGAGGAAGCCGATCTGCGGGAAGCGGGCGCGCAGGCGCAGTTCGAAGCCAGGCATGTCAGCGATGACGCGTTCGTTTTCCGGGCAGGAAACGATGGCTTCGACGGCAGTGTGTCTGCTCCAGAGATTGGGGCCGCGCAGGGCGCGAATGCGGGATACGTCCATGGACAATTTTTCCTAGGTGTCTCTTGATCTTGAATCGGTCAGTCTTGCAGTGCGGGTGGGGCCGGCGCGTCAGGCGGCCTGGCTCTTGAACTTCAGGCCTTGCTCCTCGGCGCGTTCGGTGCCGAAGAGCTCGATGCCAGCGCGGATCACCTCGGGGCCGATGCCCAGCGCCCAGGCAGCACCGACCGCGGCCAGCACGTTCTCGACCTGGTAGGCCACGGCGCCGTTTTCGGTCAGCGGGATGGCATCTACCGAGCTGACCTTGCACTGGCGCTCACCTTCGGCCTGGATCAGGTCGCCATCGCGCAGGAATACAGCACGACCGCCATCCTTCAGGTGGCTGGCCAGCAGTTCCGAGGCCGGGTCGGTGCTGAAGAAGATCACTTCACCATCGCACAGCTGGGCCATGTCGGCCACCAGCGGGTCGTCGGCATTGAGCACGGCGGCGCCGTCCGGCAGCACCAGATCGACCTGGGTGCGCTTGACCTTGGTGGCGATCTGTTCAGCGTTCTCGATGTAGAACTCGGGCAGGCTGTCGTTGGGGTCGATGTTGGCCACCACGCCCACCAGGCAGCGGTCATAGGCCAGGCCTTCGGAGAGGATGGCAGCGCTGCCGTTCTCGAACACGGCGGCTTCCACGGCGCGGTTCAGCAGCACCCGATGAGCGGCATCCCAGGTGGCGCGATTGCCGCGCTCGATCTGGCGTTCGCCGAAGTAGAGGCCCTCGCCGCAGGCCAGGCCCACGTGCTTGCCCGACAGGTGCACGATGCGCGCGATCAGGCGGGCGATGGTGGTCTTGCCATGGGTGCCGGTGACGCCGACGACGGGGATGCGGCCGTTTTCTTCCGGGCCGAACAGGTTGTCGATGATGGCTTCGCCCACCGGACGCGGCTTGCCGTCGGAGGGCTTCAGGTGCATCAAGAGGCCGGGACCGGCATTGACCTCGACGATGGCGCCGCCTTGCTCTTGCAGCGGGCGCGAAATGTCTTCGGCCACGATGTCCACGCCGGCAATGTCGAGACCGACGATGCGCACGGCCAGCGCGGCCGCAGCAGCCACGCTGGGGTGCACCAGGTCGGTGATGTCGGAGGAGACGTTGCCATTGCGCAGCAGCAGGATGCGGCGACCAGCGGCGGGCACCGATTCGGTGGTCAGGTTCTGGCGCTGCAGTTCCAGCGCGGCGGCCGGTTCACGATCCAGCAGCACCGGGTCCAGCAGGTGTTCTTCCAGCAGGCCGCGGCGCGGGTCGCGGTTCAGTTCGTCCAGCAGATCCTGCACGGTGGACTGGCCATCGCCGACGATGAAGATCGGTTCACCTCGGGCGGCGGCGGCGAGCTTGCCGCCGACGATCAGCAGGCGGTGTTCCAGGCCCGGGATGAAGCGTTCGACCAGCACGCCACTGCCTTCTTCCAGCGCGACCTTGAAGGCGGTCTCGATCTCTTCGCGGGTGTTGAGGTCGATGAAGACGCCACGGCCATGGTTGGCATCACAGGGCTTGACCACCACCGGCAGGCCGATGTCCTGGGCGGCATCCCAGGCATCTTCCGGGCTGTCCACCAGACGGCCTTCGGGCACTGGCACGCCGCAGGTCTGCAGCAGCGACTTGGTCAGATCCTTGTCGCGCGAGATGCCTTCGGCAATCGCGCCGGTCTGGTCGGATTCGGCGGTCCAGATGCGGCGCGACTTGCAGCCGTGGCCCAGTTGTACCAGGTTGCCTTCGGAGAGGCGGATGGTGGGGATGCGACGCTCATCGGCGGCGTCCACGATACAGGCGGTGCTGGGGCCCAGGCACAGGCGGTCGACCATGCGGCGCAGCTTGCGCAGGGTGGTGTCGAGGTCATACGGGCGGTCTTCGATGGCGGCCATGACCAGATCGCGCGCGGCAAAGAGCGCGGCGCGGGTGACCGTCTCGTGGCGGGCCCGCACCACCACCTTGTAGACGCCGCGCACATTGGTCTCGCGCGCCTTGCCGAAGCCACCGGGCAGGCCAGCCAGGTTCTGCAGTTCCAGCGTGACGTGTTCCAGGATGTGGCCGGGCCAGGTGCCTTCGTGCAGGCGCCGCACGAAGCCGCCGCGCTCTTCGTAGCTGCAGCGGTGTTCGATCAGGGTCGGCAGCCAGGTGGTCAGGCGCTCGGGAAAGCCGGCAATGGTGTTGGAGGGGAAGTCCTCCAGTTCGCCGATGTCGATCCACACTTCGAGGGCGGAGCGGTAGGTCCAGATGTTCGGACCCTTGAGGTTCAGGAAACGGAGGAATTCGATGTTTTTCATGTGTGGTGGATAGTCCGCTGTAATTGCCCCAGCCAGGTCTGCCCAAGCTGCCGGAAGTGGGGCGCCGGTCTCGGGGATGCCGGCGCTGCCAGAGCCGGACCGTCGCTGGTGCTTGCCCTCATGTCGCCATTCTGGGTGCTGCCGGCGCGCCCGTTCAGCACTTGTCAGAATAACGCATGGACCAGTAACGCCCAGGACGCTGTTTGGTTTACTGCATTGCCGGGGTGCAGCAAATGAATGATTGTGTTGCATTGAAGAAAATCTGGTGCCGAGCCTGTGCCCGATGGGTGGGGCAGGGTAGTGCAGGCGAAAGCAAATTCATGGATGGCAAGCAGAGGGATGAATGTGAACGTTATTGTCGCAGACTGTCCCGTCGCCGTGGCATCTGCCGCAGAAAAAACCGGAACAGGTCGGGACAGGGTTCGCAGTATGCGGGAATGCTCACCTGCACGGGCTGTCAAGTGCACCGTTTTACCGCCTCTCGCGTTAACCGGAGTGCTGTGAGCGGTGGGGCGCCGGACAGCGATCATGCAGCGGGGGACGCTGCGCTATAATCGCGCGCTGTTCGTTATCGTTCGTTTCGTTCGTTATTGCGTCTTTGACCGCCCAGCGACATCGCATCAGCACAACAGGTCCGGCGAGACCTGCCCATTCATATAAAACCATAGCCAAACTGCTCAATTTGCTCACTTCGGGCCTCTCAACGCTGCCGTTACATGACTACTGACTCAATTCCTTCCGCGACCGCCAGCCTGCCCGAGCGCTGGCAAACGGAAACCGCTGCCCGCCTGGCGCCCGGCGAAGCCGTGCTGGCCTGGCTGGAGCTGGATCTGGATGCACAACTGCATTTCAAGCCTTCCCTGCTGCTGGCCACCGACACCCGCCTCTTGGCCTGTGGCCCGGATGGCCAGCCAGCCCAGCACTGGGAATACCGCCCCGAGCTGCAACTGAAACACTACGATCACGCCGGCGTGGGTACGCTGGAGCTGTGCAATGACGCCGGCCGCCTGGCCGCCTGGCGCTATACCCTGGCGCAGAATCCGCAGGCGCTGCGCCTGATCAAGCTGTTCGAGCAGCAGCGCGAGCTGCTGGCTTCGGGCGTGCAGGCCGAGGAAGAGGGCGACGTCTGCCCGACCTGCAAGGCCGTGCTGCCCGAAGGCCAGGATACCTGTGCCATCTGCCCCGAGACCAAGGAAGCGCCGCCTTCCACCTGGGCGCTGTTTCGCCTGTCGCGCTTTGCCAAGCCCTACAAGGGCTCGCTGCTGCTGGGCTTCCTGCTGACGCTGGCCTCCACTGCCGCCACGCTGGTGCCGCCCTACATGACCATGCCGCTGATGGACAACGTGCTGATTCCGTTCCAGAACGGCGCCCCCATCGATACCCACCTGGCCACGCTCTACCTGTCGGGCCTGCTGGGCGCGGCTTTGCTGGCCTGGGGCCTGGGCTGGGCGCGCACCTACATCCTGGCGCTGGTGTCCGAACGTATCGGCGCCGACCTGCGCACCACCACCTATGCGCACCTGCTGCGGCTGTCGCAGGAGTATTTCGGCGGCAAGCGTACCGGCGACCTGATGGCGCGCATCGGCTCGGAAACCGACCGCATCTGCGTGTTCCTGTCGCTGCACCTGCTGGATTTCGCCATCGATGTGCTGATGATCATCATGACGGCGGCCATCCTGATCTCCATCAATCCCTGGCTGGCGCTGGTGACGCTGTTGCCGCTGCCGTTCATCGCCTGGATGATCCACGTGGTGCGCGACCGCCTGCGCCACGGCTTCGAGAAGATCGACCGCATCTGGTCGGAGGTGACCAACGTGCTGGCCGATACCATCCCCGGCATCCGCGTGGTGAAGGCCTTTGCCCAGGAAAAGCGTGAAGTGGCGCGTTTCCGCGAAGCCAACCGGCACAACCTGATGGTCAATGACCGGGTCAACAAGATCTGGTCGCTGTTCACACCCACGGTCACCTTCCTGACCGAAGTGGGCTTGCTGGTGGTGTGGGTGTTCGGGATCTGGCAGGTCTCCAGCAACCAGATCACGGTGGGTGTGCTGCCG
>NZ_BADI01000268.1:0-1099 GCF_000333555.1 Herbaspirillum sp. B65
ACTGATTACACGATCGATGCAGTTGAGGAGACATTGGGCTTGCTCCTGTTGGTGGCACAGTGCCCAGGCCTCGGAGTGACGGAGTTGTCGCTGCGCTCCGGGATGACCAAGGCGCGGGCATTCCGTATGCTTTATACGCTGGAGAAGAACGGCCTGGTCTGTCGCGATAACCAGGCCCCCATCTATGGTCTGGGCTACAACGCCTTATACCTGGGGGTGGCGGCGGAAGGCCAGATCAGTCTGGCACGACTGGGCAAGAAATACCTGCGCCAGATCGGCATTGCCTGCAACGAAAGTGTGCAGATGCGCATCCGCGACGGTCTGGAGTCGGTCTGCATTGCACGCTGGGAGTCTTTTGAGCCTATTCGCGTCCAGACCCAGCCAGGCGGCCGGCGTCCTCTTTACGTGGGAGCTTCGGGCAAGGTGCTGTTGGCCTATGCTCCCAGGGAGATCCAGGACCATGTCCTGCGTACTGAGCGCAAGCGCTTCACCAGCGCCACGCTGGTCAATCGCAGTAGCCTCAAGCAGGCCATTGCCAAGGTCCTGCAGACGGGACATGCCGTCTCCTACGGCGAGATGTCGGCCGATTCGGTGGCCATTGCAGCGCCCGTCTTCAATGCCAAAGCCGAGGTGATGGCCGCCCTCAGCGTGGCAGGTCCGGCCAGCCGTATCCGTGACAAGGATGTCGCAGCGACGGCGGGAATGCTGCGGGAGGCGGCGCGCCAACTGTCCATGAATCTGGGATATCGTTGAGAGCCGAGTCAGACATGGTCAACTGTTTAACGAAGTCAAGGAGAGGGTCGTAACATGTTCAAGGTAGTGAGGAAAGTATTTGCCGCAGCCTGTATCGCCGTTGGGCTGCTGGGGACGGTCGCGCAGGCGGCTGAACTGAAGATCGGGTTCAAGGCAGAAATTACCTCGGCCGATCCGCACGTCCTCAATAGTGCCAACCGCAACATCTGGGCCCATGTCTATGATTCCCTGGTGGCACAGGATCATCAACTCCGTCCCAAGCCCAGCCTGGCGCTGTCGTGGCGCATGATCAATCCGACCACCTGGGAATTCAAGTTGCGGCCGGACGTCAAGTTCATGACGGACA
>NZ_BADI01000267.1:0-8699 GCF_000333555.1 Herbaspirillum sp. B65
AGCTCGGTCCCGGGGAACCTCTAGAGTCCGGAGGTGACCGAGCCATAGGGGGCGAAGTCCTGCGGCACGCCGATCTTGACCACGCCGGCCTTCTGGATATCGGCCAGGTTGTCGGCGTGGGCAGAGGCGGCCAGTACGGCCATCAGGCCCAGGGATGCAACGATTGCGGTCTTGACGAACTTCATGGTGGTTCCTTGTGGTCGATGAATGGCTTGAACTCTACGGCAGAATAAAGACTTAGAAAATCGTGGCCGGCCAGCGCTGCATGGCCAATTCGGTGGTGGTGCTGGTGGGCCAGACGCGCGAATGGATTCCGGAAATCGTCGAGCGCTCCAAGGCCATGAAGGTCGGCCCCGGCACCGACCGCAAGGCCGATGTCGGTCCGCTGGTCTCCAAGGCGGCCAAGGAGCGCGTGGAACGCCTGATCGCCAGCGGCGTGGAGCAGGGCGCCCATCTGCTGCTGGATGGCCGCAACTGCAAGGTGGCCGGTAGCGAGAACGGTAATTTCGTGGGGCCGACTGTCTTCACTGGCGTCAAGCCCGACATGGATATCTACACCCAGGAAATCTTCGGCCCGGCCATGTGCATCGTCGAACTGGAGACGCTGGATGAAGCCATTGCCTTCATCAACGCCAATCCCAATGGGAACGGTACTTCCATCTTCACCAGTTCGGGCTATGCCGCGCGCAAGTTCCAGAACGAGATCGACGTCGGCCAGGTCGGCATCAATGTGCCTATTCCCGTGCCAGTGGCCTACTTCAGCTTTACCGGTTCGCGGGCCTCCAAGCTGGGCGACCTCGGCCCCAACGGCAAGCAGGCCGTGACCTTCTGGACCCAGACCAAGACGGTGACCGCACGCTGGTATGCGCCCGATGAAGAAGCCGGCCAGGTCAACACCACCATCACCTTGAAGTAAGGAGAGCAGCATGAGCGCCAACATCGTCTTCATCGGCCTGGGCAATATGGGTTTGCCCATGGCGCAGAACCGGTCAAGGCTGGCTTCTCGGTCAGCGGCCATGACCTGGTCAAGGCCAGCGTGGACAAGCTGGTGGCAGTCGGCGGCAAGACCGAAGCCGATTCCATGGCGGCCGTGGCCAAGGCCGACGTGGTCATCACCATGCTGCCGGCCAGCCGGCACGTGGAGTCGCTCTACCTGGGCGATGCCGGTGTGCTGGCCTCGGCCAAGCCGGGCACACTCTTGATCGACTGCTCCACCATCGCCCCGGAAGCGGCGCGCAAGGTGGCGGCAGCGGCCAAGGCGCGCGGCTTCGAGATGCTCGATGCGCCGGTCTCCGGTGGTACCAATGGGGCCACTGCTGGTACGCTGACTTTCATGGTGGGCGGTAGCGCGCAGGCTTTCGAGGCGGCCCAGCCCTATCTGCAAAAGATGGGGAAAGCCATCTATCACGCAGGGGAGAGCGGCAGTGGCCAGACCGTCAAGGTCTGCAACAACATGTTGCTGGGCATCCTGATGATCGGGACGTCCGAAGCCATCCGCCTGGGCATGGCCAATGGCATGGACCCGAAGGTGCTGTCGGAAATCATGTCCAAGAGTTCGGGGCGCAACTGGACGCTGGAAGTCTACAACCCGTGTCCCGGTGTGATGGAAACCGCGCCGGCCTCCAAGGGCTATGCGGGCGGTTTCGGGGTGGACCTGATGCTCAAGGATCTGGGGCTGGCCGTGGAGAATGCGCTGGCCACCAATTGCGCCATTCCGCTCGGTTCCACGGCACGCAATCTGTACGACATCCACAGCATGAACGGGTCCGGCAAGCTGGACTTCTCCAGCATCTTCAACATGCTGGGCAAGGCGAAGTAAGACCAAGTCCATCGGTCAGCAAAAAGGGACAGCCTCTTGCGGGGCTGTCCCTTCCTTTTTCTGCATGTTGATGTGCAGCTTATTTCTTCACTTCATCCTCGATGTGGGCACGGATGATGTCGGCGAAATTGGCGTCCGCCGTGAAGCCCAGCGCCTTGGCGCGCTTGGCTTCGAAGGCGCCGGGCCAGGAATTGACGATGCGCTTGATGGCTTCGTCTTCCTTCCATTCGATCAACTGGACCACTTCCTTGCCAGCCACTTGTTCCAGGGCATCGACCATGTCCTCGACGGTCACGCACAGGCCATCGATGGACAGGAAGCGTGCCAGGCCCAGATCGGCGCCGTTGATTTCATGACCGTGGATCAGGTTGGCGATGGCTTGGCGCGGCGACATCAGCCACATGCGGGTATCCGGGCTGACCGGGCAGAGCGCCGGCTGGCCATTGAGCGGCTCGCGGATGATGCCCGAAGCGAAGCTGGACGCAGCCTTGTTGGGCGCACCCGGACGCACCGAGATGGTGGGCATCCGCAATGCGCGTCCGTCGATGTAGCCCTTGCGTGAATAATCCTGCACCAGCAATTCGCCCATCACCTTTTGCGCACCGTAGGAGCTTTGCGGCATCAGCAGGGTGTTGTCCGGTACCACGGCCGGCAGTTCGCCGCCGAACACCGCCACCGAGCTGGTGAAGACCACGCGCGGCCGAGTGCCGAGGGCGCGGGCGCGCTCCAGGATCAGCCGGGTGGCGTCGAAGTTGATCTTCATGCCCAGCTCGAAATCGGCTTCGGCGTGGCCGCTGACGATGGCGGCTAGGTGGAAGATGGACTGCGTCTCGGGCGTGATGACGCGCTCGATCACGGCAGCGTCGGCGATGTCGCCGGTGACGGCTTCGATGCGCGGATCACTGAAACCCTGGGCCGGTACCACGTCCAGCAGGGTGATGCGCTTGATCTCTTGCGGTTGGCCGTCGCGGCCAGTCAGGCTGCCGCGTTGCAGCAGTTGGCGCGCCAGGCGGCTACCCAGGAAACCGGCGCCGCCGGTGATGACGATATGCATGTGTTCTCCTCGTGTTCTTGGTCGGGGTGGGGCAAACAAGATTGAAATGACATCTGCGGCGGCGATTATAGCAGAAGTTGTCATACACTTTTGCCGGAGATGAGCGGGAAATCACAAAAGCCCATGTCTGCGCGGTATCATGCGCGCCATGAAGACTTCCACCTCCAGGCCGCAGGGATCGGCGCTCGCATCGATGGCCGCCGCCGCGCGCGGCAAGGCCACCTTGGCCGACCATGTCACCAGTGTGCTGGCACAGCAGATCCGCAGCGGCGAGTTCGCACCCGATGCGCGCCTGCCTTCGGAGATGGAATTGACCGAGCGTTTTGCGGTAAGTCGCACGGTGATCCGCGAGGCGATTTCACGCCTGAAGTCAGAGGGCTTGGTGGGATCACGTCGGGGCAGTGGCACCGTGGTGTTGCCGGTCAGCCCGGCCACGCCGTTCCGGCTGGATCTGAAGGTCGATGACGGTCGCGATTCGATCCAGGCGGTGTTGCGGGTCATCGAACTGCGTCGCGGCGTAGAAGGGGAAATGGCGGCCCTGGCGGCGCAACGCCGTACCCGGGCGCAGAACCTGGCGATCCAGCAAGCCTTGCGGGATATCGATGCGGCGGCCGCGGCCGGGCGCGATGGCGTGCAGGAGGATTTCGCCTTTCATGCGGCCATCTCCAATGCTTCGCACAATCCGCTCTACACCTCGCTGGTGCAGTTCCTGAGCCAGTTCCTGCACGCCGCCATTCGCGTGGCGCGCATGAACGAGGCGCGCAGCAGCGAGTTCGTGCAGCAGGTGCGGGCCGAACATGCAGCCATGGCGCAGGCCATCAGCGAGGGCAATGCCGAGGCGGCACGGGCGGCAGCCTTGCGCCACATGGAGCATTCGGCCCAGCGCATCCAGGCCGCTGACAAGGCCTTCTGGGCCAGTGCCGAAGGGCAGGCGGCAGCGCGCGACCTGGCGCGGGTCAAGAGCGGGGGATGAAATGGGACTTCATCTGTTGCGGTTGAAACAGGCATAAAAAAACGCTGCACCAGGCAGCGTTTTTGATGGGCATCGGCAAACAGGTCAACAATCAGCCGCGCACAACCTTCTTGTATTCGTTGGTGCGGGTGTCGATTTCGATGTCGTCATCCTGGCTCACGAACAGCGGCACCATCACGGTGATCTGGTTGGCTTCGATGGCGTTCTCGATCTTGGCTTCCTTCAGGACGTTGCCCGAAGTGTTGCCCTTGACGGCCGGTTCCGAGTAGGCAACCTTGCGCACGATGGTGGTCGGCATTTCGACCGAGATGGCCTTGCCGTCGTAGAACACGGCTTCACATTGCATACCATCCTTCAGGTAGCCGATGGCGTCGCCCATGTTCTCGCCTTCGATTTCGTACTGGTTGTACTCTTCATCCATGAAGACGAACAGCGGGTCAGCGAAGTACGAGTAGGTCACCGGCTTCTTGTCCAGCACCACGACGTCGAACTTGTCGTCGCCACGGAAGACGCTTTCTTGCGGGCTGTTGGTCAGCAGGTTCTTCATCTTCCACTTGTAGGTGAAACCGGTACGGGAAGAACCGTTGACGTCCGAGCGCAGGACGATCATGGGCTTGCTGTCGACCATAATGATGTTGCCGACGCGGATTTCTTTTGCAAATTTCATAGCGATGTGTCGTGAAAAGTAGGTTTTTTCAAACTGTCAGTAGCCCACTGGTAAACTTCTAAAACTTCACCGCAAGCCCACGTTCGATTGAATTCCAAATTGCGTTAAAACGATAGCCCGCTATTTTAACCCATTTTCAGCACTCTTCCAGTCTTCGGCCACCAGTCGCGCGGCGAAGCCCAGTAAATTGTCCATCCAGTCGCCATTTGCCAACATCTTTTGCAGCCATTGTTCGGCTTGTCCGTTCAATGCCGGCAATTGCGCGCGCAGGGTTTGCCAGGTGGCGTGCCAGTCCGGTTCGCCCGGATAGGCGCCGTTCCAGGCACGGTTGAGGTCGACCAGGGCTGGCGTGGCAGGGTCGTAGATCTTCAGGAAGGCGTTGAGCTTGGTGTGGTGCAGGTTCTTGTCCTGGTAATAGATGTTCCAGATGAAGGGCTTGCCGGCCCACTGCGCACGCACGAAGGAATCTTCACCTCGCACGAAATTGAGGTCGCAGCTCCACAGCAGTTTGTCGTATTCCGTCTGGGGGACGAAGGGCAGTATCCGTACCGTCAGGGCAGCGCGGGTGGCCGCCGTGCCGGCGCGCATCGGCGCCCCCAGGAAAGCCTCGACCTGGGCTCGGCCCACGCCTTCCGGCACCAGGCAGGTCACCGGCAGTGGCGAGGCTTGCCAGGTGGCAAATAGCTCGGCAATGGGCGCATGGTCATAGCAGAACAGCGATACCTTGCAGCCAGCCATCTCGTCGGGCGTGACACCCAGTCGGGCCAGGAAGGCCGGGCCTTGCTCTGCGGCCAGGAAGGCTTGCCGTTGCGCTTCCAGATCGGCTTCGAAGCTGAGGCCGCCGGTGCGTTCATTGAAACCGGGGAAGAAGAAATACTTGGTCAGCTTCAGGGAACGATGTGGCGAGGGCAGGGTGTGGCAACCCTCGACCCAGGCTTCGGCCGACAGCCCTTCCAGGTTGAACCAGACCGGCTTGATGGGGCGCTGGGCCATCGCTTCCACATAGCCGGGCGGGATCTCGCAGCCGAAGAATTCGATGACGAGGTCGGCCACGTCAGCCGCTGTATAGCTGCCTTCCTGGCTGCGCCAATGCTGGACGGTCACACCAGCCAGTTGTTGCGTCTCGGCTTGCACATCGACCTGCGGCCAGATGCGCTGGAAGCTCACCAGGTCATCCACCCACAGCCGTACCGCCAGCTTGTGCTCCTGCGCCAGTTGCCGCGCCAGGCGCCAACAGATGCCGATGTCGCCATAGTTGTCGACGACCTTGCAGAACAGGTCCAGGGAGTGCAGTGGATTGGGATGAGAAGACATGGATATGCAGGAAAAAACCAGGGCAGGCCGCATGATACCTATTTGCGACGGGGTCAGTTAAGCAGGTATGAACAACTCGTTCAATATCCTTGCAATTAAATAGCTTGCAATTTAATTTTGTGCAGTTTAATATGCAAGCCATGGACAAGACGCATACCACGACGCTACCGGACGCGCTGATCGATGAGGCCCTGCTTCTGGACAATCAGCTGTGTTTCGCGATGTATTCGGCGTCGCTGGCCATGACCAAGGCCTACAAGAAGATCTTGGCGCCGTTGGAGATCACCTATCCGCAATACCTGGTGATGCTGGTCCTGTGGGAAAGGGATGAAGTGACCGTCTCCGAGCTCGGCAGCCGGCTGTTCCTGGATTCGGGTACGCTGACCCCGCTGCTCAAGCGCATGGAAAGCATGGGCTTGCTGCATCGCAAGCGCGATGCCGGCGATGAGCGCAGGGTGGTGGTGAGCCTGAGCGAGGCTGGTCGTGCGCTGCGCCAGCAAGCCAGGACGGTGCCGCAGCAGATGAGCTGCATGTTGCCCGCGCTGGAACAGGTGCGGCAACTGGTGGGCGAGCTCAAGCAGGTGCGCAAGGGCTTGCTGGGAGCGGAAGGTGAATGACAATGCGGTTGTGGTGTGTGATTTATGTTGCGCACAATAATATAGTGAATTATTTATAGTCTTTATCGCAGTAACTTAGGTAGCAACTTAGGTAGCAAGACAGGTAGCAAACCAGTGGTGAATAAAAGCGAATCTTTCGCGGCCACGCCTCTCCAACGTAACCCGCAAGGGTGACAACCTGATTATTGAAAGGAAATACCATGCCCTCGAACAAGATCGAAAAAGCCCTCTACACCGCCACCGCTACCGCCACTGGCGGTCGTGAAGGTTCGGCCAAGTCCTCCGATGGCGTCCTGGACGTCAAGCTGTCGACCCCCAAGGAACTGGGCGGCGCCGGCGGTAACGGTACCAACCCGGAACAACTGTTCGCAGCCGGTTACTCGGCTTGCTTCCTGGGCGCGCTGAAGTTCGTCGCCGGCCAGGAAAAGGTGGCTCTGCCGGCTGACGCCAGCATCACCGGCAAGGTCGGTATCGGCCAGATCCCGGGCGGTTTCGGCATTGAAGCTGAACTGAATATCTCGCTGCCGGGCATCGACCGGGTCGTGGCGCAGGATCTGGTGAACAAGGCGCACCAGGTGTGCCCGTACTCCAACGCTACCCGCGACAACATCAACGTGACCCTGAACCTGGTGTAATCGGTTCAGTTGGATAGGCGGCGGTTCGCTCCGCTGCCGGCACCTGATGTAAAAAATGCCGCTGCGTACTTCTGGTACGCAGCGGCATTTTGTTGTCTGGAATCAGGCGCTATCAGGCGCTTATTGGCGTAGCAAGGCCAGCAGCAAGCTGCGGGCGATGCGGCGATGGAAGGGCATGATGGCCGCCAGATAGAACGCGCCCAGCCGGCGCTTGGTGCGCACCACGGTGGTGACGGTGAGCCATTGGTCTGCCTCTGCGGCTTGATCGTTCACCGTGGGCGACTTCTCGACGCACAGCCGGAAATCCAGATGACTGTCGTCCAGTCCCATCACCACCCGAGCCGGCTCGGCCAGCAGCAAGGGAAAACCGGCTGGGCCGCCGCCGTGGTCGCCGGCCCGCTTGAGGCCCAGCGGCGCCATCAGGAGGTCGCGCAAGTGGATCAACGCGCTGACCCAGGCAGGTTGATACGCCATCATCCGGGCGGTGATCTCGGTGGTGTTCAGTTGTGCCAGTTGCGGGGTGAGGCGGATACGGTAGCTGTCGGCGAATCCGGCGCCCGGCAGCAAGGCCCAATGACGAGGTGCGGGCGCGATTTCTTCGGTGTACGAGGCAGGGGAGGCAGGCATGACGGTCTCCAGGCAAGTTGAAAAAAAGCCGGCAGCAGTGCTACCGGCTTTGCTCAAGCGAGCCTACTTGCCGTTGCGCCGCTGCTGTTCCGCCGCGCGAGCACTGGCGAAGCGCTCGTGGGTTTCCTCAGCCTTGCGCCGCCCGAAGGCGTAGTTGGCTTCCAGCCACATGACGTTGATGATGCCAAAGGCCAGGGCCAGGCCGATGCCGAGTATCCAGGCGAAATACCACATGATGTTCTCCTTGTTGCAGATTGCGATTGCGCGTAATCAATACGCGGTGTGTTCGTTCTCGTGAATGTCGCGCGCAGTGACCTTGCCCTTGACCACGCGATAGACCCAGCCGGTATAGATGAGGATGAGCGGCAGGAAGATCAGCACCATCCAGAACATCAGACCCAGGGTCTTGTGGCTGGAGACCGCATCCCACATCGTCAGGCTGCTCTTGGCGTCCAGCGAGGAAGGCATCACGAAGGGGAACAGCGACATGCCGGCTGTCAAGATGATGCCGGTCACCGACAAGCCGCTGGCGATGAAGGCCAGGCGTGCACTGCGCACCAGTGCCAGCAGCGCGGCCAGCACGGCACCGGCCACACCCAGTGCCGGGAACAGCTTGGTCACCGGCCACTTGGCGTAGTTGTCGAACCAGGCGCCGGTGACCACTTCCACGGTCTTGGCCAAGGGCGTGAAGGCAGTGTTGGCGTCCGGCATGGAGGTGATGCGATAGCCCGGCAGATGGGCCACCCAGAAGCCGCCGATGACGAACAGCAGCACGGTCACCAGAGCAGCGCCGATGACGGTCTTGCGCGAACGCTCGCCAATGGCGGCCTCGGTCTTGACGAAGGCGAACGCTGCGCCGTGCATCAGCAGCATGGCTACCGACAACAGGCCCGCCAACAGGCCGAACGGGTTCAAACAGGCGAAGAAGCTGCCGGTGTATTCCCACCGCATGGAATCATCGTAGTGGAAGGGCACACCCAAGAGCAGGTTGCC
>NZ_BADI01000266.1:0-6016 GCF_000333555.1 Herbaspirillum sp. B65
GGCGCCTTGTCGGCGTCTTGCTGGAGGCGGCGCGACAGGAAGGCATCGAAGTGGAGACCGGCCACGATATCAGCGGCCTGGAGCACACCGGCGCACAGGCCTGGTTGACTGCTGCTGATGGCCGTCGCCTTGGCGGCTTTGATCTGGTGATCGATGCCAGTGGCGCGCGCTCGCCACTGCGCCGTCATGCGCTGCGCAGCTGCGAGCCGCGGCCCTTGCCCTACGGCGCGTTCTGGGTCTCGCTGCGGGCGCAGCCGGGCTTGTCCTTCGGCCACAATTCGCTGGTGCAGCGCTATCGTCGTGCCAGCACCATGATCGGCGTGCTGCCCATCGGTCGACCAAGGCCCCAGGATGAGCCCATGGTGGCGTTCTTCTGGAGCACGCGACCGGATCGGGTGGAGTGGCTCAAGCAAGCGGGACTGTCGGCCTGGAAGGATGGTGTTCATGCACTCTGGCCAGAGTGCGCGCCTTATCTGGCGCAGATCGATGGCTTCGAACAGATGACGCTGGCGCGTTATGGTCATCACACCTTGCCTTTGCCCTACGCTGAGCGGCTGGCCATCATCGGCGATGCCGCCCATTCCACCAGTCCGCAATTGGGACAGGGTGCCAACATGGCCCTGCTCGATGCCCGGGCCTTAAGCCACGCCTTGCAGCAGTCGGACACGCTGGAGCAGGCCCTGCCGCGCTATGCCGCTTCGCGGCGGCGCCATGTGCGGACCTTCCAGGCCATGTCGGCCATGTTCACGCCGTTCTACCAGTCCGATTCGCTCTGGCTGCCCTGGGTGCGCGACCAATTGGCGGCGCGCTTGTCGGTGGTGCCGCCGGCGCCGCAACTGCTGGCCAGGATGGTGGCCGGCACCTTGGTAGATCCCTTCACTTCCATCGGTTTGCGCGAGCATGACTGGACTGCGGCACCCCAGCCATCGGCCCTGACCGAGGGGATTCAGGCGCAGCGGGAATAAATCTTCATTTACGCTCTTCGCGGCAGAACATCCGGCTGCGCAGTTGGCAGCGCTCGCGTTCCTCGGGCGTCATGGCTTCCCAGCGGGCGCGCATGAAGCGGCGCTTGTCGCGCCAGCCGCCATGACGGCCACGAAAGCCGCCGAACAATATCCGGCACAGCACCAGCAAGCCCAGGGCGCGCCAGAAGCCGATCTCGGCCACGCCGGGGAAGATCGGCGGCATCACCCAGTTCCACAGCAACATCACCACCACCCCCAGCAGCGGCACGCACAGCAGGCACAGCGCCAGCTTGAAGCCCCAGCGGCCACGGTGACCGTGGCGGCGCGCCGGGTTGCCTTCAGCGTTGGGTTGGGGGATTGCGTTCTGATCCATTACATCTCCAATTCGTCATAAACTGCCTGCAGCCGCTCGCGCAGGTGCAGTACTGCATAGCGTTTGCGGGCCAGCAGGGTATTCAAGCTGGTCCCGCTGGCAGCCGCCATTGCCTTGAAACTGAGCCCGTCGAGCTCATGCGCGATGAAGACCTCGCGTTGCGCCTCGGGTAATTCATCCAGCGCCTCTTGCAGAGCTTCGATCAGGGCGGCGCGGGCATAGGCCGCTTCCGGTCCATCGTCGCTGGCCGGCAGCACCAGGTCCAGTCGCCAGGCATCCTCGGCGCCATCGACTTGTTCGATGTCATGCGCTTCGGGCAGGGGCTCTTCTTTCTTCTTGCGGAAGCGGTCGATGATGCGGTTGCGCGCTACCCGGAACAGCCAGGCGCTGACCTGCTCGATGGGTTCGGGCAAGCGGTAGGCCTGGACGAACTCGTAGAACACTTCCTGCAGGATGTCTTCGGCCTCGCCGGCGTCAGCTACCCGGCGCCGGATGAAACCGCCCAGCCGGCTGCGCTCGCGCATGACGGTGGCGGTGATCTCGCGGTCCTGGTCGCTCATCGGGGAGAGGGTGGATATGGGCTGCATGTCCTGAAGACGCTTCATCTTCGGACATATTGTGGACTGTCGGTAAAAAAATGCAGGAAAAGGCCAGGAGAGATGAATAAAAAGGGGCTGGCCAACACAGCAGGAGGCGGCGCGTCATGCCGCCTCCGTTTCAGTCGTCTTAGAGTTCGATACGCGTGCCCAGCACCTGCAGGAACTGCGCCAGCCAGGCCGGATGGGCCGGCCAGGCCGGTGCGGTCACCAGCTTGCCATCGGTGACGGCGGCATCCACCGCGATATCGGCGAACTGGCCGCCGGCCAGCTTGACTTCCGGGGCGCAGGCCGGATAGGCCGAGACCTTCTTGCCTTCCAGTACGCCGGCCGCCGCCAGCACCTGCGGGCCATGGCAGACTGCCGCGATGGCCTTGTCGGCCTTGGCGAAGGCTTGCACCAGTTCGATCACCTTGGGGTTCAGGCGCAGGTATTCCGGGGCGCGGCCACCTGCTACCACCAGGGCGTCGTAGTCGGCGGCGCTGACCTCGTCGAAGCTGGCGTTGAGGGCGAACTGGTGGCCCGGCTTTTCGGTATAGGTCTGGTCGCCTTCGAAGTCGTGGATGGCGGTCTTGACCTTGTCGCCGGCTTTTTTGCCGGGGCAGACCGCGTGCACGGTGTGGCCAACCATCTGCAGCGCCTGGAACGGCACCATGGTTTCATAATCCTCGGCGAAATCACCGGTCAACAGCAGGATCTTCTTTGCAGCCATCGTCATCTCCTTGGAGTAGGGCCGCTGGTACAGGGAGGGCAGCGGCCGGGTTGGAACGAATCTTGTTGCAGAGGCGCCAGCCTTATTCCAGCCAGCGCATCTGGCGCGACTGGCCCATCAGGAAGTCGCGGTTGAGCTCCACGCACTCGCGCAGGTAGCTCCACAATGCCGAGACCCGCGCCACATGGCGCTGCTCGCTGGAGGCCACCAGCCAGAAGCTGCGCGTGATGGCAATTTCCTGCGCCAGCACCGGCACCAGTTGTTCGGATTGCTGGGCCAGGAAGCAGGGCAGGATGGCCAGGGCGCGACCGGCGCAGGCCGCCGTATATTGCGCCACCACGCTGGTGCTGCGAAAGGCCCGGAAGGCGTCCGGCGCCACCGTATCCTTGTAGCGCAATTCTTCACTGAAGACCAGGTCATCGATATAGCCGATGAAGTGGTGTTGCGCCAGATCGGCCGTAGTGTGGATGGGCGCGTGCCGGGCCAGGTAGTCACGTGAAGCATAAAGCTTCAGGACATAGTCGGACAGTTTTGTGACCACGTAATTACCCGACAAGGGCCGCTCGATCGAGACGCTGATGTCGGCCTCATGCTTGGACAGGTTCACGAAACGCGGCATGGGCAGCATGTCCACCGTGATGTGCGGGTTGCGGGCACAGAAGTGCGCCAGGTGCGGGGCCAGTACGAAGGTGCCGAAACCTTCGGTAGCGCCCAGCCGCACCTGGCCCGAGAGCTTGCTGTTATGCCCGCCCAGCTCTTCGGTGGCGGCGTAGAGGGTGCTTTCCACCTGCTCGGCATAGTCGACCAGTCGATAGCCATCGGCGGTGAGCTTGTAGCCGTGGTTGTTGCGGTCGAAGAGCTGGCTGCCGACCTGCTCCTCGAAACGCTTCATGCGGCGCGATACGGTGGAGTGGTCGATGCCCAGCTTCTTGGCCGCATCCACCAGGCCCTGGCTGCGCGTGAGTTCGAGGAAGATCCTGAGGTTGTCCCAGTCCAGCATGTGGTCTCCATGGTCTGTGATTTGCATCCATGCAAAATCGTTTTGTCTTTGTGGTTATTGTATCGATAAATACGCACATGCAGAATATCGGGGCCGTGACGGCGCCCCGCGTAGAGAGGGGCGGCGCCGCACGGCAGGAGACAACGGCAAGACCCGGCGTCCATGAACGCGGGCAGGTCCGACACAATCACAAGATGAAGGAGACAAGATGCGCAAGAACGCTTTGGGCCGTTCGCTCACGGCCCGCCGCCGTGGCCTGTACCGTTTCGCTGGCCGCCACTGCCATTCCCGCCCTGGCGCAGGACGCCAATACCGTCAAGATCGGCGTGCTCACCGACATGTCCGGCCCCTATTCGGCCATGGGCGGGCAGGGCTCGGTGGTCGCTGCCAAGATGGCGGTGGAGGATTGCCTCAAGAATGAATGCCGTGGGATGAAGATCGAGATCCTCTCGGCGGACAACCAGAACAAGCCGGATGTCGGCGTCACCCGCGCCCGCGAATGGCTGGACCGCGACAAGGTCGAGGCCATCGCCGATCTCACCAATTCCTCGGTGGCGCTGGCGGTGCAGAAGTTGGTCAAGGATAAGGGCGGCATCGCCATGTACAGCGGCCCGGCCACCGGTGCGCTGACCACCACCGAATGCGCGCCCAATGGCTTCCACTGGATGTTCGATACCTACTCGCAAGCGGCCGGCGCGGCCGCGGCCCTGACCAAGCTGGGCAACAAGTCTTGGTATTTCGTGACGGTGGACTATGCCTTCGGCCATTCGTTGGAGAAGGATGCCTCTGACGTGGTCAAGGCCAATGGCGGGACCGTGGTGGGTTCGGTGCGCCATCCGCTGAACGCTTCTGACTTTTCTTCCTTCCTGCTGCAAGCGCAGGCGTCCAAGGCCCAGGTGATCGGCCTGGCCGATGGCGGCACCGACGTGGTCAATGCGATCAAGCAGGCGCGCTCCTTTGCCGTCGGTGGCAAGGATCAGCGCCTGGTGGCGCTGCTGGTATTCCTCTCGGACGTGCACGCCCTGGGGCTGGAGGCCGCGCAGGGGCTGGTCTATACCGATGGCTTCTATTGGGATTATGACGACCAGACCCGCGCCTTCTCCAAGCGTTTCGAGGCGCAGTTCAAGAACATCAAGCCGACCATGGTGCAGGCCGGCGTCTATTCCAGCGTCTACCAGTTCCTGAAGGCCCGTGCAGCGGCCAAGACCTCGGACTGGAAGGTAGTGGCGCAGAAGATGCGCGAAATTCCGATCTCGGACGCCGTCATGCGCAATGCCTCCATCCGTCCCGATGGTCGCGTGATCCACGATATGTACCTGTACCAGGTCAAGACCCCGGCCGAGTCCAAGGGCCCGTGGGATTACCTGAAGCTGCTGTCGGTGATCCCGGCCCAGCAGGCTTTCCGCCCGATGGATGCGGCCTGCCCGCTGGTCAAGCAGTAATGCCTGTGGCCGGGAGCGCTGCTGCCGGCCTTGCCCTCCCCACCTCTTCACTATGGAAATCGCAATGAGCCAAGCCAACATCCCCAACGTTCCCCTGTACCTCAACGGTGAAAAGGTGCAGTCCACTGCCAAGGAGTGGCGTGACGTATTGAACCCGGCCACCCAGGAAGTGGTGGCGCGCGTACCCTTCGCCACCAAGGAAGAAGTCGACCGGGCCGTGGCCAACGCCAAGGACACCTTCAAGACCTGGCGCAATACCTCGCTGGCCCAGCGGATGCGCATCATGCTCAAGTTCCAGCAACTGCTGCGCGAGAATATCGCCCCGCTGGCCGAACTGATCACTCGCGAGCACGGCAAGACCCTGCCCGACGCCGAGGGGGAAGTCATGCGTGGCCTGGAAGTGGTGGAGCACGCCTGCTCGATCACCTCGCTGCAACTGGGTGAACTGGCCGAGAACGTGGCCGGTGGCGTCGACGTCTACACCCTGTACCAGCCGCTGGGCGTGGGGGCGGGCATCACCGCCTTCAACTTCCCGGTGATGCTGCCTTGCTTCATGTTCCCCATTGCGGTGGCCTGCGGCAATACCTTCGTGCTCAAGCCCTCCGAACAGGATCCGAGCTCTTCGCTATTCCTGGTCGAGCTGGCCCATCAGGCCGGCTTGCCACCGGGCGTCTTGAACGTGGTGCATGGCGGCCCGGACGTGGCCAACATGATCTGCGACCATCCCGACATCAAGGCAGTCTCTTTCATCGGCTCCACCCATGTCGGCACCCACATCTACCGCCGCGCCAGCGAGGCCGGCAAGCGTGCCCAGTGCATGATGGGCGCCAAGAACCACTGCATCGTGCTGCCGGATGCCCCAAGGACCAGGCCATCAACAACCTGCTGGGCGCAGCCTTCGGTGCGGCCGGCAGCGCTGCATGGCCAT
>NZ_BADI01000265.1:0-1468 GCF_000333555.1 Herbaspirillum sp. B65
GACTGGTCTTGCACGAGAGTCCAAGTCTGTCGCACACGCGTCGTCACGAAAAACCATACGCAGATCCTCGCATCACTGCACTGCGTAGTCATCAAGGGCCCGAAAGATGACACAGTGATCGCGCAATTCCCCTTGGGCGGCACGGTGTCTTCGCTGGCGGTGCAATTGCTGCTGAATCAATGGGAACACATCCGCCGCTTCATGCAGCATGAGGGTCCGCTGCTCAACGAGGGCGAGCAGGTCTACGTTCCCCACGGGAGTTCCCTGTTGCGCGCATTGTGCTGGAGCCAGCCGCTGATCGGTCCGGGGCGATATCCGTTCACCTTCCTCATGTTGCTGGCGCAGCTGTTCGCGCTTTGCTTCTTGTGGTTCACGATTCCTTATGGCTTGCTGGGCTGGGTCTGCTATCACCTCAAGAGCAAGCCGAAATGGCCAGCAGAAATCCTGTCCAGCGTTGGACGTCACTAGCCGTGGATTTGTCTTTCTCGTAACATTTTTCGCGGTGATTTTGCGCTATCCTCCCCCACATCTGTTTTTCGACATCGTTGCAAGGTCTTACTGAGCGCAGGAGCGTAAATGACGGCAGCAGCCCATCTCGACATCGACCCGCGTGGCCTGGCCACGATCACCCTCAATCGCCCCGACATCCACAACGCCTTCGACGACCAGTTGATCGCCCACCTGATCGACCTGATCACCCAGGCCGGCGACGATGCCCGTACGTGCGTGCTGCTGCTGGCCTCGACCGGCAAGTCCTTCTCCGCCGGTGCCGACCTGGCCTGGATGCGCCGTATGGCCGATGCCTCGCGTGAAGACAACCTGCGCGACGCCCGCAAGCTGGCGCTGCTGATGCATACGCTCAACAGCTTCCCGGCCCCCACGCTGGCCAAGGTGCAGGGCGCAGTGATGGGCGGTGGGGTAGGCCTGGTGTCCTGCTGCGATATCGTGGTGGCGTCCGAAGCGGCCTTCTTCGCGCTCTCCGAGGTCAAGCTGGGCCTGGCGCCGGCAGCCATCAGCCCGTATGTGATCGCCAAGATGGGCGTGTCGCAGGCGCGCCGCTACTTTGTCTCGGCCGAACGTTTCCCGGCCGCGCGCGCGGCTGCCATGGGGCTGGTGCATGAAGTGGTGCCGCCTGGCGAGCTCGATGCCAAGACGGCGCAGTTGATCGATACCTTACTGGCCAATGGTCCGCAGGCCATGCGCGCGGCCAAGCAACTGGTGCAGGTGGCCAATCCCTTGCAGGTCACGCCTGAATTGTCCGAATACACGGCCGGCGTCATCGCCGATCTGCGCGCCTCTGCCGAAGGACGTGAAGGTTTGCGCGCTTTCCTGGACAAGGATGCGCCGGCCTGGACGCATAGACAGCCCACAGCGGGGGCAGCATGAAACCCTTGCACATCGCCATTTGCCGCCGCCGGTCGGCCGGGCTTGGCAATGGCCCTCTATCTCAAGCGCGCCGGGCATCGGG
>NZ_BADI01000264.1:0-3760 GCF_000333555.1 Herbaspirillum sp. B65
CGCCATCGTCTCCACCGTCGGTGGCGTGCGCCCGGAACTGATGGTGCTGGCCACCGGCGCTGGCTCGCTGATCCTGTCGCACGTCAATGACGGCGGTTTCTGGCTGGTCAAGGAATACTTCAACATGACCGTGCCGCAGACCTTCAAGACCTGGACCGTGATGGAAACCCTGGTCTCGGTGCTGGCGTTGCTGTTTACGCTGGCGTTGGCGACTGTGATCTGAGGTCAAAGCTCAGATATCAAAGCGTAGAGCTCAAAACGAAAAGGCTGCCCGGAGTGATCCAGGCAGCCTTTTTTCTTTGGCAGGAATGGGCTGCCGCCTAGAAGCGGAAGCGCGAATCGTCAAAGCGCGGGTCGGGGCCGTTCTCGACCTTTTCCACGATGCCCTGGTCGTTGAAGTAGATCGTCATCTGCGAATTCCACACGCCGCTTTCCTTGTAGCCATAGTTCCAGGCCTCGAAGGGGATGCGGGCATAGCGCGTCACTTCGGTGGGGCGGCCGACCCGGCGCAGCACGTCGAGCTTGGTGTCCTGCTTGGGACGGATCGCGCGGAAATTCTCGATGGTCCAGACTTGCGCATAGGAAATCAGGCGATGGTCGGGGCCGATGCGGGCCAGGTACTGGTACTGGCCGAAGGCACCGGCGGCGTATTCGAAGACGCGCACGTTGCCATCGGGATACACATTGGTGGGTGGTCCCAGGCGGGCGACCACCTGGTCTTCCGGTTCACCCGGTTGCACCGGTGGTTGCAGCAGCGAGGCGCAGCCGGCCAGGCTGGCGGCGGCCAGCAGAGCGGCTGCCAGGCGCGGGCGGAGGCGCTGGAAGAGGAAAGCGGGGTGTTGCATGGGGACTCCTGGTCTGGTTGTCATTCCTGCATGGCAAGGCCGACTGCTGCGCCAGCGCGACGCGGGTGTCTGCCAATGTTGGTAGGAATGGTTTTTTACTATATAATTTCGCGTCCGGTCGTTTTGGCCGGATTCTCATTTTTTTGTTCACGGTATGCAGGGCAGGACATTTTCCGATGCTCCGCACACCGCTTGTGAAAGGTAAAGCAATGTCCATCGAAAAAGCAGCCAAGGCTGCCATTATCTCCGAAAACGCCCGCGGCACGAACGACACCGGTTCTCCGGAAGTCCAAGTGGCGCTGCTGACCGCACGCATCAACGACCTGAACGGCCACTTCAAGGCCCACGTCAAGGATCACCACTCCCGTCGTGGCCTGATCAAGATGGTCAACCGTCGCAAGAGCCTGCTGTCCTACCTGAAGAACAAGGACGCTGATCGTTACCGCGCCCTGATCGAAAAACTCGGTCTGCGTAAGTAATTTGACTCCGCGTCTTGGCCTCGGGGTCTTCACCCCGGACCACCACGAAATGCCTGCGTCACTCGTTGACGCGGGCATTTTGTTTTTTGCGATTCCGCAAGCTCAGGTGTAAGCCTGGCGGGCAAGCGCACAGAATGCATCCTTGTTTCATCGCGGCGGCTTGCATTGCCGCGTTCGTCGTGAGTGACCGGTTTCGCCGGCCACTGTGGTGAGGTGAACGACAGCGCCTGAAAATCTGTCGGCAAAAGGAAGCCGTGCACCGCGGACACAGTCGGGGCCGGCTCCATAAAAGAAAGGAAATACCGTGTTCAATAAAGTAAGCAAGACCTTCCAGTATGGTCAGCATCAAGTGACCCTGGAAACCGGCGAAATCGCTCGCCAGGCTTCTGGCGCCGTGGTGGTGTCGGTGGAAGACACCGTCATCCTGGCCACCGTGGTGGCCCGCAAGGAAGCCAAGCCCGGCCAGGACTTCTTCCCCCTGACCGTCGACTACATCGAAAAGACCTATGCAGCCGGCCGTATCCCCGGTGGTTTCTTCAAGCGTGAAGGCAAGCCTTCCGAAAAGGAAACCCTGACCTCGCGCCTGATCGATCGTCCGATCCGCCCGCTGTTCCCGGAAGGCTACTTGAACGAAGTGCAGGTGATCATCCATGTGCTGTCGGTGAACCCTGAAATCGATCCGGACATCCCCGCCATGATCGGCGCCTCGGCTGCCCTGTCGCTGGCCGGCATCCCCTTCAATGGCCCGGTGGGCGCTGCTCGCGTGGGTTACATCGATGGCCAGTACGTGCTGAACCCGACCACCTCGCAACTGAAGTCCTCGCAACTGGACCTGGTGGTGGCCGGTACCGAAACCGCCGTGCTGATGGTGGAATCCGAAGCCGATCAACTGTCCGAAGAAGTCATGCTGGGCGCCGTCGTGTTTGGTCACGACCAGTCCAAGGCCGTCATCGAAGCCATCCACGCCCTGGTGCGTGACGGCGGCAAGCCGGAAGTCCAGTGGACTGCCCCGGCCAAGAATGAAGCCCTGATCGCACGCGTGGCGCAACTGGCCGAAGGCCCGCTGCGCGAAGCCTACCAGACCAAGGACAAGCAAGCCCGTACCGAAAAGCTGAAGGCTGTCTCGGCCCAGGTCAACGAAGCCCTGATCGCTGAAGCCGCTGCCAACAACGGCGTGGCCGCTGACGCTGCCGAAGTCGGTTCCATCCTGTTCGACCTGGAAGCCAAGATCGTGCGTTCGCAGATCCTGGAAGGCGAACCCCGCATCGACGGTCGCGACACCCGCACCGTGCGTCCGATCTCGATCCGTACCGGCGTGCTGCCGCGTACCCACGGTTCGGCCCTGTTCACCCGTGGCGAAACCCAAGCCCTGGTCATCGCGACCCTGGGTACTGCCCGTGACGAACAGAAGATCGACGGCCTGCTGGGCGAGTACTCCGATCGCTTCATGCTCCACTACAACATGCCTCCGTTCGCCACCGGCGAAACCGGTCGCGTGGGCACCCCCAAGCGCCGCGAAATCGGCCACGGCCGCCTGGCCAAGCGCGCGCTGATCGCCGCGCTGCCGGCCGCTGACGAGTTCAGCTACTCGGTGCGCCTGGTCTCGGAAATCACCGAGTCCAACGGTTCCTCCTCGATGGCCTCGGTGTGCGGCGGCTGCCTGGCACTGATGGACGCCGGCGTGCCGATGAAGTCGCACGTGGCTGGTATCGCCATGGGCCTGATCAAGGAAGGCAACAAGTTTGCCGTGCTGACCGACATCCTGGGCGACGAAGATCACCTGGGCGACATGGATTTCAAGGTGGCCGGTACTGCCAATGGCATCACCGCCCTGCAGATGGACATCAAGATCCAGGGCATCACCAAGGAAATCATGCAGGTCGCGCTGGAGCAGGCCAAGGAAGGCCGCCACCACATCCTGGGCAAGATGCAGGAAGCCGTGCCGGCTGGTCGTGCCGAGCTGTCCGACTTCGCTCCGCGCCTGATCACCATCAAGATCAACCCGGAAAAGATCCGTGACGTGATCGGCAAGGGCGGCGCAGTCATTCGCGCGCTGACCGAAGAAACCGGCACCCAGATCGACATCAGCGACGAAGGCGTGGTCACCATCGCCTCCGTGGATGCGTCGGCTGGCCAGGAAGCCAAGCGCCGCATCGAAGAGCTGACCGCTTCCGTGGAAGTGGGCAAGATCTACGAAGGCACCGTCCTGAAGCTGCTGGACTTCGGCGCCATCGTCCAGGTCCTGCCGGGCAAGGATGGTCTGCTGCACATCAGCCAGATCGCCAACGAGCGCGTCAATGCCGTGGCCGACTACCTCAAGGAAGGCCAGCAAGTGCGCGTCAAGGTTCTGGAAACCGATGACCGCGGTCGTCTGAAGCTGTCCATGAAGGCGGCCCAGGCGAAGAAGGCGACGCTGCCCTCCGCAGAAGCGCAGAT